>JBMTLM010000117.1:0-6112 GCA_049431185.1 Bacteroidia bacterium
ACCGCTGGCAGGTCAGCCGCAAGATCTTTTTCAGTTCGAATGGGGCAACCGGGTGAATTGTTAGCGAAGGAATAGCTCACCATGCTCATGGATTGCTCGCACAACTCATTGAGGTCCGTCTCGACACTCTTCCCTTTGCCGGTGTTGCTGTGCATGATCATGGATCGGATGATGGACTCTGCGCGTTGACCATGGAAAAGGATTTTTTCGAGGTTTTTGCGCATTTCAGGTAACCCTTCCTTGGGATCACGTTTTTCGTCGCTAGCAATATCATCCGATATCTCCAGACACAGTTCGGCAAAGTTGTTGACGAAGTTGAGCGGGTTATGTAGTTCATGAGCCACACCAGCGGTAAGGCTGCCCAATGAAGCCAGCTTTTCCTGCATGATCAATTGCTGTTGCGATTGCTTGATGCGTCGGATGGCTTCTTCCAACTCGGCATTCTTCCTCAAAAGTTCGGCCGTACGATCCTCCACCTGCTGCTCCAATTCCTTTTCACGGTTCTTGAGCTGTTCCACCATGAAGCGGTTCAGTTTACGCAGCCTTCGGCTGAGGAAGCCGATCAACTCGACTGTCATGCCGGGAAACATATTGATCACGTCGAACAAATCGTTACGAAGGATGCTGCCCGTGGTGGTTTGCGTGATGGCGGTAACGGACATGGATCGTGGTTCGCGATCCAGGATCGACATCTCCCCGAAAAACTCACCTTTGCCCAATTTGGCCAATAGGTGTTCGCGGTCATGGATTTTCACCTCACCGGAGATGATGAAGTACATGGTTACTCCCTCGTCGTCTTTGTTGATGATGGTTTGGCCGGGTTCGAATTGGTCGATTTCCATACGGGAAGCCAGCTCGCTAACCATTTCAGGCGTTACCCTTCTGAAAAGAGTGGACGCCTCCAGGGTCTTGATGAGCAGTTGTTGTATGGTTGGTTGGTCAGACATTCGACAGCCAAGTTAGGGCATTTACTCGCGAAAGGTAGCAATTATTGTTGACTTTCAATAATGGCGGAGAACAGGATCAGGATTTGCGAAGGCGCTGCATGATTTTTCCGGCAAAAATGAAGTCGTCGAGCTCCGGATTGCCCGATTCCAATATCTGTTTGGAATTTCCCGACCACCATTTGTTACCCTTATGGATGAACAATATGTTTTCGCCCATGGTCATCACGGAGTTCATGTCATGCGTATTGATGACCGTGGTGGTTTGGTATTCCTCGGTAATCTCCATGATGAGTTCATCTATGACGATGGAGGTTTTAGGGTCCAAGCCTGAATTGGGTTCATCACAATACAGGTATTTCGGATTCATGGCGATGGCTCGGGCAATGGCCACCCGTTTTTTCATGCCGCCGCTGATCTCAGAAGGGTATAGGTGGTTGGAGGAGGGCAAGTTCACCCTGTTGAGACAAAAGTTGGCTCGGTCGATTTGCTCGGCTTCGCTCATGTCTGACAGCATGGTGAGTGGAAACATTACGTTTTGCAGCACGGTCATGCTATCGAACAACGCACCTCCTTGAAACAACATGCCGATTTCACGACGGATGGGTTTTCTGCCATCGAAATCAAGTTCAGAGAAATTGCGTCCGTCGTAGGAAATGAAACCGGAATCCACCTCAAACAATCCTACCAGACATTTCATCAAAACCGTTTTGCCCGAGCCCGACCCTCCGATGATCAGATTTACTTTACCTTTTTCAAAACGGTGCGAAACATCGTGCAAAACCGTCCTGCCCTCAAATCCTTTGGATATGCCGTTCACTTCAATCATGCCAGGATCAGTTGTGTGAGGATATAATCGAACACCAGGATCAAAACACTGCTGTGTACCACTGCCCGCGTACTGGCCTTTCCCACTTCCAAGGCACCTCCCTCTGTATAAAATCCCTGAAAGGAGGAGATTGATGTAACCAAGTAGGCAAACACTACAGTCTTGATCAAGGCAAATGTCACATTGAAGGGCAGGAATTGGTATTGAATACCCCTGATGTATTCAGCGGATGGAATCACGCCCGAAAGTTCACCCGCAACCCATCCCCCAAAAATCCCAACGAACATGCTGATCAGCACCAGGAACGGCGTAATGAAAATGGCCGCTATCATTTTGGGCAATACTAGATAACCAGTGGAGTTGATTCCCATGATCTCCAAGGCATCTATTTGCTCGGTAACGCGCATGGTGCCGATTTCCGAAGCGATACTGGAGCCGACCTTGCCTGCAAGGACCAACATGATGATGGTGGGAGAGAACTCAATGATCATCGAATCTCGAACTACGAGTCCTACAACATACAGCGGAACCAACGGGTTCACCAGATTGTAAACGGTTTGAATCGTGATCACCGCACCCATGAATACCGATATCAGAGAAACGATTCCAAGCGAGGTGTTACCTATGGATACCATTTCTTCCAAAATTCGTTTGCGATAAACGGCATATTTTTCGGGCTTCCTGAAAATGGATCCGATGAAAAGCCAATACCTACCGAGTTCCTTGAGGAGATTCATGCGTCACCAAAATTAGGTATATTTGAAGTATCACTTATCGAATCATACAATATGGCGAATGATCTTTTTTCAAGAATCCTGAGAAGCAAATGCATCTTGTTGCTGTTGGCAATTGGTTTGATCATGACCCTTCCTGCCTGTGCCGTTTTTAAAGGTAAAAAGTGCGATTGTCCGACTTTTGGTAAAAATCGCTGAGTTTTCGCCAAAACCTTTGGTCGTTTAACCCCTTTATAATCTTTCGAGCGTTAACTTAGCGCCCGTTACAATTTAAATCGATTCTAAATTATTTTTTTGTCGTATGACTTCTGATAATCAACCTCTTTCAGTCACTCCCAAGGGTCAATCCGTATGTATAGAAGCTTTTAGCGATGAGTTTGTTGAATTGAAAATGTTGGAAATGGGTGTGGTGCCCGGAGAAATGGCGGTGGTGGAGTTTTTGGCCCCCTCCGGTGATCCTATGGCCATCCGGGTTGCTGATTCTGTAATCGGAGTCAGAAAAGAGGAGGCTTCCAAGATTCTTGTGAAAATCAACCCCTGATTTTTCGGCTATCTAAACACCTCGCGGCATGGAAAAGTTGATCAAAGTGGCGTTGGCGGGTAATCCGAATGCGGGTAAGTCGACGTTGTTCAATAAGCTTACAGGACTGAATCAAAAGATCGCCAATTTCCCAGGCGTTACGGTTGAGAAAAAAAGCGGCATCCTTTCGGCACATGGCAAATCATTTGAATTGGTGGATTTGCCAGGCACCTATTCCCTGTACCCCAAAACCCCTGAGGAATGGATCACTACGGCGGTATTGTGTGATTCATCGAACCCCTCGTTCCCAGACTTAACCTTAATAGTTGCGGATAGTACCAACTTGAAACGAAGTTTGTTTTTCGCAACTCAAGTGGCCGATTTGGGACGGCCCTGCATATTGGTCCTTAACATGGCGGATATGTTGGAGGGTAGGGGAGAACAGATTGATGTCAATGCCATTTCCCAAGCATTATCGATTCCTGTCATCTTGGTGAATGCGGTGGATGGCAACGGTATGGATGCGCTTAAAAAAATGATGTCAGAACCTTTGGTTGCCACCAACATGGCCTTCAATGCGGTTCCCGCTGCTGCCCTTGAAATGGTTGGTCTCATTCGAAAGGATTTGCCATATCTCACTGAATTTGCCGCATTTCAGATCATCATGGATCCGGGTATTAAGGCACCGGTGAGTGAGGCAACGCGAAGTCGCATCGATGAGCTGCGCGCAAGCGATGGTTTTTCAGCTTTGAAATTACAATCATCCGAAACCCTTTCCAGATATGAAAAGGTTTCCAAGCTGCTGCCCGGTTTCATTCATAGGATCAACTCCAGTGGAGCTGATTACCGAAAGATCACCTCCAGGTTGGATGCCTTCCTGGTACATCCGCTGACGGGTTATCTGGTTTTCCTAGTAGTCATGTTTGTGATGTTCCAAGCTGTTTTTGCCTGGGCCTCCACTCCCATGGAATGGATAGATTCATTTTTTGCCTGGTTTGGCTCTCAAGTGGAGAACGCCTTGCCCGAAGGGGTGTTTCGCGACCTGCTGGTGAACGGTATCATCGCCGGTCTGGGAGGAGTGGTCATTTTTATTCCTCAAATCGCACTGCTGTTTTTATTCATATCCATCTTGGAAGATACCGGATACATGGCGCGTGTCAGTTTTATCTTAGACAAACTACTCCGTAAATATGGCTTGAATGGTCGTTCGGTCATACCCATGATCAGCGGCGTGGCCTGTGCCGTTCCCGCCATTCTTTCGGCTCGCACGATTGCCAACCGCAAGGAACGGCTGATAACGATGTTCGTGACGCCGTTAATGAGTTGTTCCGCGCGATTACCGGTTTATGCGTTGCTCATAGCATTGGTGATTCCCGATCAGCAGGTGTTGGGCGTGTTAAATATGCAAGGACTGGTCATGATGGGTTTGTACCTCATCGGATTCCTAGCGGCCATCGGCTCCGCTTGGATCATGAAGTATGTGCTGAAATCGCAGGAGCGATCGTTCTTCATCATGGAACTTCCCGTTTACCGCCTGCCCCGTTGGCGTAATGTGTTACAAGTGATCTTGGATAAGGTTCGCGTTTTTGTTTTCGAGGCGGGGAAGGTGATTGTGGCCATCTCTGTCATATTATGGGCCATGGCTTCTTACGGTCCTGGCGATCGCTATGCAGAACTTGAAAAGCAAATGGAAACCATTGGCGATTCGGATCCCCACGCATATACGGTACTTGCTGCTGAGCAGTTGAGGCTGAGTTATGCAGGCAGGGTAGGTAGTGCCATCGAGCCCGTTTTAGAGCCGCTCGGCTTTGATTGGAAGATCGGCATCGCCCTGGTGACCAGCTTTGCCGCGCGGGAGGTATTCGTAGGTACGATGTCCACTATTTACAGCGTGGATGGTGGCGAGGAGGACGTCATGACCATCCGTGAAAAAATGCGCGCAGAAATCAATCCCGTCAGCGGTAAACCACGATATGATTTGGCGACCGGGCTGGGTTTGATGTTGTTCTATGCATTCGCGTTGCAATGTATGAGCACATTGGCAGTGATGAAACGCGAAACCGGAGGATGGCGTTGGCCCTTGGTCCAGTTCGCTTTTATGGGAATTTTAGCCTATTTTTCGGCCCTGTTGGTGCACGTTGTATTAGGTTGATCATTACGCACAAATGAACATCATCGAGCTTGAAAATGCGCTGTCCAAGTACGTTCCTCAAGGATCATTGGACATCTGTGTACAATGGATTGTTGACCACCGCATCGCCATGCGCATCTCCAAATCGCGCAACAGCAAGTACGGCGATTACCGCCCACCCGATGGCACATTGGGGCACCGCATTTCCGTGAACCACGATCTCAACAAATATGCATTCCTGATCACATTCACTCACGAGGTAGCCCATCTAGTGACCTGGTCAAGGTTTAAATTCAGAGTGGACCCGCATGGCAAAGAGTGGAAGGCGGAATTCAAAAGACTGATGACACCGTTTTTCGACATGGGAGTGTTTCCCAGGGAATTGGTAACAGCCGTACAAGGCTACCTCAACAATCCGGGATCTTCCAGCTGTAGCGATCTCAACCTGATGAGAGCCCTTTCCAAGTACGACCGAAAGGCCGATAGCTGGACGTTGTTGGAGGAGTTGGGAGATGAGGCGCGGTTCCGGGTGCGATCCGGCAGGGTCTTCATCAAAGGCAAAAAGATGCGCAAAAACTATAATTGTGTTTGTGTCCGCACCCGACAGCTTTACACCATCAACCCCACCACCGAAGTGCAATTGGTGGAACCTACCTCCAAATAGCGATCTGTTATACCCAAGTTTGCCTCCGTTTTTTTAAATTTGGGGCAATAACCCCTCTTCGACACAGCTATCATGACAATTACCGAAACCGCTCTTGAGCATAGGGTTTCCGAAATGGCAGAAACACTCATCGGCTCCGAGATCATCCGCCAAGCCAATGAGGTGAACGAAAAGATCCGAAACGGACAAAAGATTTTCAACCTGACCATTGGCGACTTCGATCCTTCGATATTCCCCATTCCCGCTAAACTGACCGAGGCCATCATCAATGCCTATAAAGCCGGTCATAC
>JBMTLM010000118.1:0-6077 GCA_049431185.1 Bacteroidia bacterium
GAAGGGCTTGTTTGATGAGCGAGAAGTGGCATTCGTGTTTGGCGACGCTGAAGTGGCCAAGGAAGTATTGAGCATGCCCTTCCATCATATCTTTTTTACCGGCAGTCCGCAGGTGGGTAAATCGGTGATGCAGGCGGCCTCGCGCCATCTTACCTCCGTTACTTTGGAATTGGGAGGTAAGTCGCCGGTATTTGTGCATGACTCTTTTGATATCGCGACCGCGGCCCGAAAAATCGCATGGGCCAAAACCATGAATTGCGGTCAAACCTGTATTGCACCCGACTATGTATTGATCCCTGAGGGTTCTACGGAGCTTTTTGTGCAGGCCTATGAGCGCGCCATTAAAGATTTTTATAATCCGCAAGGCAAAGGCATCGACAAGTCAGTAGACTATTCACGACTCATACATCGTAAACATTTTCAACGGTTGAAGTCGTTATTGGAAACCGACATCCAGGCAGGCGCCAAAGTCCTTAGCGGTGGCAATATGAATGAGAATGATTTATTCATTGAACCGATATTGGTCAGCAATATGCAGTCTTCTATGGGTTTGATGCGCGAGGAGATATTTGGCCCTATCCTGCCGATTTGTACTTACCGAAATATCACAGCAGCTATAGCCCAGGTAAATGAATTGGAGCGGCCTTTATCGTTGTACATATTTTCAAATAACCATAAAATCACCGAGCAAATCCTGGTTAATACCACATCGGGTGGAGTAGCCATCAATGAGCTGATGGTTACTTCAGTGAATCCTGCATTGCCTTTTGGTGGTGTAAACCATAGCGGAATGGGGCGATCCAACGGACAATCCGGATTTGTTTCATTTTCTAATGAGAAGGGAATTGTACGTAGACGATGGGGCACTTTTTCTCCCATCTTCCCGCCCTACAAGCCATGGCTGGTTAGAATGCTTCGCAAAATTTCTTCATGGTGAAACGGGTTCTGATCACCGGTGGTTCGTCAGGGATTGGCTTTGCGATTTCCAAGAAATTTGCCGAGGCTGGTTATGGTTTGTTATGGGTGTCGGAAGATGCCAGACAACTGGAAGAAGCAGCGACAAAGTTCAGAGAATTATTTCCCGACATCAATTTGCATTGTCATTGTGCCGATCTCTCCGACATGGATGCGTGTGACGGAGTTTTCCAATGGGCGAATCAGATAGGTCCCTTAGAGGTGTTGGTCAATTGTGCAGGATTCGGAACTTTTGGTCAACTGCATGAAATAGATGAAGAGCGTGAGTTGCAAATGATACGTTTAAATGTGCTGGCGACCTACCGGCTGACGCGCCTGTTTGCCAACACCATGCTGGAGCAAGGTAGCGGTAAAATCGCCAACGTAGCGTCCAATACCGCTTTGCAGCCCGTCCCCCGCATGTCTACGTATGCCGCCACCAAGGCTTTTGTAAAACATTTTTCCCAATCATTATACGAGGAGTTTAAGGGCACGGGCGTTACCGTTACCACCATCATTCCTTCCGCCACTACGGGTACCGGTTTTCAGAACCGATCAGGGATGTCAGGCGTGAAGACTTTTCAGGGTTTGCTGGCTGCAGAGGTGGAAGAGGTGGCCAACTATTCGTTTGAAGCCATTATGAAAGGTGCACCTTTGGTATATGCCAGCCGCCGGCTCAGGTGGACCCGGCCGTTGGCTAGTTTGTTGCCTTCCAAGGTTATTCAATGGCTTGTAGCCAAAGAGTTACGCAAAGTTTGATTTTTGACTATATTTGACTTAAGATAAACCTCATCAGCGCTTATGACTATTGACGAACTGATCCCCAAATTGGCCGATAAGGCTGCCGCAAGTGCTCCTATGGGCAAGACCCTTTGCTTCGACATGGGCACTAAACACCTGTACTTGGATGGCACGGGTGAATCCAATACCTTGACAATGGAAAACAAGCCCGCTGATTGCTGTATCACGGTTTCGGAAGAGGATTTGGTTGCGTTGGCTACCGGTAAATTAAATCCCATGATGGCCATGATGGGAGGCAAGGTCAAGATCAAAGGTGACATGGGAGTAGCCATGAAGCTTGGGTCACTTTTTGGTGCTTAAACAGCTTTTTTCACAAGCTGTTTTAATGGGACGAGTAAACATATTATTTAGCTGAAACCCTTTTTCGAATGCTTGGGTGTCTTTTTCCCACTTGGCATTTCATTTTTTACAGATGACGGCCTTTGGCCCAACTAAAAAATTTGTCATTTAAGTTTTAGGATTTGACATCTAAACCATGCGTAAGCACATTGTGGTTATCTACACTTTTTCAGATAATATTATTTAGACCATTGTGTGTAAAAGGCTAGTGTTTTCAGATCAGTAAATGACCGCTCCTTCCTGACAGAATCAGGTTTTGTGATTTCAATAGAATGGCTGATGCTTATGGGCTTCAAATGCTCCACTCCCTATCAGTAATAGGGCTGCGAGGCCACATGGATTTAGCTCCTTTTATTATCTTTACCATCGAAGCAAAACCCTTGTTACAGTTTATCGATGCGCGTAGCTGTTCTCGACATGTACAATAACCGCCCAGGGCAGGGAATTCGTGGGATTCGTGCCCTGCTGGATGGGAATCCGCTCGTCAGCGGCTATGAGGTGTTTAATGTACGGGGAGCCAACCAGGTGCCAGACACCTCATTTGATGTGTACATCTCTTCGGGAGGACCTGGCAATCCGTTGGAACAGCATTTCCCTTGGTATAACCAATGGATAGCTCTGATGGACTCATTGTTGAATGAACATCGTGGAAAGAAACACGTTTTTTTGATCTGTCATTCATTTCAAGTCATGTGCAATCATCTCAACGTCGCCGATGTAAGGCTTCGTAAATCACCCGCATTTGGTATTTTTCCGATTCACAAAACCAGCGCCGGGTTGTCCGAAGCTTTATTTGAAAAACTGGCTGAGCCGTTTTATGGTGTTGATTCACGCAATTGGCAAGTCATACAACCTAACATGTCAAAGCTCGATGAAATGGGAGCACAAGTGTTGTGCATAGAAAAGGAGCGCCCTCATGTACCCCTTGAGCGTGCCTGTATGGGCATTCGTTTCTCACCAACTTTTGTTGGATTCCAGTTTCATCCGGAAGCTGATGCCTACGGCATGAAAATATATTTCCGCTCTCCACAGAAAAAACGCGAAGTTATTCGCGACCATGGTGAAGAGAAGTACAATGAAATGCTTCGCCTCATGGATGACGAAGAGAAGATCATGCATACGTTCCGTTGTATCATTCCGTCTTTTTTGGAACAGGCGTCTGCTTCATTAAAACAATCCTGATTTTTTAGAGATGGATCGTCAAATGCGGACACTGTTCAACGGCGGTTTTTCGCAAGTGCGCCATCAACGGCTTTTAGATGAAATACAGGATCAATCCGGTGTAAAAGTTCCCTTCCGCATTGCGGAAACCCCGGTTTTCATGGAGTCGGTATTGATGCAAAAGATATTGGAAGCCAGTCGCGACATCTTCTCCGTCATTTTAAAGGAACCATATCTGAGTAAAAGCAAGTTGGCCGTGCCAAGCAATTGTTTTGTTCCCGGCTCTGAAAAACGCCCGACCATGTTGGCACTGGACTTTGCCATCACCACTGACAACCATGGTGAATGGAAACCCCAACTGATCGAATTGCAGGGGTTTCCCTCTTTGTTCTACTATCAGCTTTTATTGGGCAATGCATTTAAATCCTCATATCCTGTTACGAGTCAATGGAAACACCTTTTTCATGATGAACAGGATTGGCTGGAGCAAATGCATCATTTGATTTTGAATGGCCATTCGGCCGATGAGGTGATATTGCTGGAATTGGACCCTCGTAACCAAAACACTTATATCGACTTTGCGGAAACCTCTCGTCATCTGGGAATCGATGTCGTATGCCTCAGCGAATTATTTGTCGATGACGGATACGTGTATCGACGGAAGGGAAGTCAAAAGATGAAGGTGAAGCGCATTTATAACCGTGTGATATTTGATGAGTTGCATCAACGGCCGGAATTGATTGGTGGATTTGACATGTTGACTTCGGTAAATGTGGAATGGGTTTGTCACCCCAATTGGTATTTCAGGATCAGCAAGTATGCTCTTCCATATTTGCCCTTATCGTGCGTGCCGCATACGGTTTTTGGAGATGACACCCTGGTACATGACTTAGACCTTTCCCAATATGTTCTGAAACCATTGTTTTCGTTTTCTGGACAAGGAGTGGTGCTGGATGTAAATGCGGATATTTTATCACAAATCAAGCATCGGTCTGATTATATCTTACAAAAAAAAATCGATTACGCCCCATCCATCGAAACGCCGGATGGTTTTGCTAAAACAGAAATACGAGTGATGTTTGTTTGGACCGGTCAGCATGACACCCCTATGCCCATGATCACTTTGGCCAGATTGAGCAAAGGAGCCATGGTGGGCGTTAAATACAATAAAGATAAGACGTGGGTGGGAAGCAGCATTGTCTTTTGGAGGTAGCGGCATTCTAAACCTAAGGGCAAGGTATCAAAGTCTGCATGCTTGTAAAGAACGAATGGACTCTTTCATAAAAGGTTTAATGCCATCACCTATCGGTTCCTCTGGAAAAAAACTTGGTCAGATGCTTTTTAAAATGTCGCAAACGCCTCAAGTTTAAAAAAACGGCCAATGTGATTTGAATGGGTAGGATAAGCGTATATAAAAAGGTTAACGACCAGCTGCCTTTGATAGAAGATGAGACATATCCGAACCGCATCATCTGTTGGCCATTGATCTTTTCACAAATAGCCACCTCACCATCATTGAGTCCAGACTGCCATTTGCCTTTCAACGTTTTATCAATACCCCTGCCTCCGATACCATCCGAAACATTTGAAGAGCCTACCCTTGGAACATCCAACATCGCAGGTTCGTAAGTCAATCCGATATGCTGACAAATTTTTATGACAGCTGCTTCAGGGTGGTCTGTCAGGTCTTCGTATCGAAGCATTAGCACTCGGGAATCATGTTCATGCCTTAATGCCGCCTCATACGTAGCTTTCCATATGCGACTGATCAAAGCCGGATGGTAATTGATGCGGCTTCTGAAAGATTCCATCCACGGGATTTTTCCACCCGACAATTTCCGTCGCTTCCACTTTCCTTTTTGAGAGAGTAATACTTCCCTGGGATCTCGAACCATCACAACGAATCTGGCATTTGGCACGTGTTGGAGTATCGTATCCATGGCAAACACGGATTGGGGTGTTTGCTCACAAGGGATACATTTGCCATTGCGCTCGGACTCACTTTTCAAAAATTCCAAAAGCAATTCTATTGAATGGCTAGACTTTCCTGACAACTGATGCTGCGACTCGTCGACATACTTGCGCCAATCACGGGGACCGAAGTATCCATCCCGCTGAATGGATTTTAAGGTCGACAATAAATGGACGGCTTTTTCTGTTGAAATAGGATGAACTACATCCATGGAAGGGAGTAATTCATCGAAAAAATGAAGCTCTTGGAAACCGAAAACTTTCGAGTGGTTGCCCAATACCCTTGACATCATGGTGGTGCCGCTTCTGCTGCTGCCACATACGAATATGTAAACATCGGGCGCTTCCATGGCTCAAAGGTAATCAGTTGATGTTAGGAACAACCCCCAACATGGTTATATTTGCATAAACCACCCGTGATCCAATGCCGTCTAAATCGCCACTCCGAATATTGCTGCCACTTGGACTTTTGATTCCATTTGTTGCGTTGGCTATATTTTCGGCTCAGCACAACGACAAATCGGCGAATGATTCAGCGGTTAAGGCCTCTATCGATACGGCAATCCGACCCTTTCCAAAGGCGTTTTTCGGATTTAATGCACAACAGATTCGCGGGCCCATTCCCAGCGACCAGGATTTCCTCAAATCTGTCAACCAGCTTCACCCTGCTGTTTTACGTTATCCGGGTGGCACCGTGGCCAGTTACTGGGATTGGAAGGCGGGTTGGTTCAAGGATGAAATCCCCTTGAAAAAGGATTGGCGCGAAATCAGGAAAAACCCTATCCGTTTGGAGGATTTGAAAGCGGCATGTGATGCTACGGGATCCAAGGCACTATTGGTATTGAACATGT
>JBMTLM010000119.1:0-6045 GCA_049431185.1 Bacteroidia bacterium
ATACAATTGGCACTTGATGGTGGAGGCAAGGATAACATTACAGCCATTGCCGTGGAGGTTGAATCCAGCCCCTTCACAAAAACGTTTTACAAGGTCAACCAAACCCAAAACGGAACCCATCAAAAAAACATAGCTCCAGCAATCGGATCCGCCTTGAGTAAAAAATCACGCTCCATTTTGCTGACGTCAGCAGCCCTTTTATGCATTTGCTTGGCAGCAGGCGCTTATTTCTATTTCGGAGATCCTTTGGCAACACCGCAGCAACCGTTAGAATCCACTAAGCAAGATTCATCAGCTTTGGATAGTAATGACTCATTATCGGAAAAACAAATCGAAGAGTCGTCGAAAAATACAAAAAATCAGGCGAAGGATAAAGTGACTAATAAGGCCGTCTCTAAAGACTTGAAATCGGATGGAAAATCGAAATCAACCCTTGATGAGGACTCGCTTAAAAAGAAGAAGGCGACAAACAATACTGATTCTTTAAAGTCGGGCACGAACAAAAAGGATGTTGTCACCAATGTAAAGAATGATTCAATAGCTGTGAAAAAATAGTTTTCGATTTGAACCATAGCGCAAGGCAATTGATCAAAGACCATTCAATCAACTAATGAGCAATTACATTTTTCATCCTAAGATAGGTGAAGGCGGCATGGCTACCGTATTTATGGCCGAGCATCGATTGCTTGGCAACAAGGTGGCTGTTAAGGTGCTCAACAAGGAATTCGTTGGAGACGATTTCATCAGAAGCCGATTCATATCGGAGGCCAAAAAACTGGCCACTATGAGACATCCTCACATCGTGCAAGTCACCGACTTGATTGACACACCTGAAATGACAGCCTATGTGATGGAATTCATAGAGGGTCAAACCTTGGGATCACTGATCAGGGAAAAGGGGCGATTAAACGACCAAGAGGTGGGTCGTATCATGGCTGAATTATTATCCGCATTGTCATATGTTCATGCCAAAGGATTTATTCATCGAGACATCAAACCTGACAATGTATTACTCACCAGGAGCCATTCGGTAAAGCTCGGCGACTTTGGAATTGCGAAAGACATCAACAGCCAATCCGCTGATAAAACGGGCACAGGGGTAACTTCAGGTTGGGGAACGCCCCGGTATATGGCTCCTGAACAGGTAACCAACATGAAAGAGGTAACCGTTCGATCGGATTTGTACAGTACGGGGGTTGTATTGTGGGAAATGGTTTCTGGCCAGAAAGCCTACAATTACCCCTCCTATGAAATCCCCTCCAAAGTTGTCGCCGAACCTTTACCGCTGACCCATACCCGATGGGACGGAGTAATACAAATTGCAACTGCAAAAAATCCGGATGGCCGATTTCAGAATGCCCAGGCATTCCTTTCAGCCATTGATCATCCGGAAAACTTCCAAGCTCAAACGTTTCAACATGACAAATCAACCCCTAACCCTACATCGGGGTCCATTGAAATGAAGGCCTCCAAAACGGCTTCGGGCAATAACAGATTCGTACTTTTTTCATTCATAATCCTTTCATTGTTGATGATGGCTGGTGCCATTTACTTCATCGCTCCCATCATAAAATCCTGGCTTGGCCAATCAACTAACGAAGAAGTGATCAACGATTTCGCCGATCCGATTGAAATGACGGATGGCGATGGAAACAAATACCAAGTGGTCAAGTTGGGAAACCAGATATGGACCACCTCCAACCTAAGGACTACCAGATATGCAAATGGTGAACCCATACAACAATTGTTCAAGAATTATCAATGGATTGATGCATTCCAAGGAGGTTATTGCTATTACGATAACGATTACTCATTGTCGATGAGATATGGCAACCTTTACAATTGGAGGGCCGTTAGTGACCCTCGGGGATTGTGCCCCAAAGGATGGAAAATCCCCTCTGAAATGGACTATATTGAATTAGACAGATTCCTATACGCTCAAGGACTTAACTCTGGGGTGGTAAAAGGATTTGATTTCTGGAACTCCCCAAACCTGGTAGCACAAAACCATGGTGGATTGAATATTCTTCCAGGAGGAAAGCGATGGTTCAACTCTGGCAAATTCAGGTTTGCTGGTGATGGAGCATACTTTTGGACTTCCACGCCCCACAATAACAATCAAGCAAAATACAGGTCCTACACCTTTGACAGGACCGGAGGCAGCATCGGTGAATACTATATCAATGATGGATTTTCCTGCCGTTGCATTTATGACCGTAAATCCGCTGAAACAGAACAATCCAATATCAATCAAGAGACTTCCTCACCTCAAGCCGTTCTGACTGACAATAACGATCCAATAGGTTCGCAGAACGCGTATCTAACAGCTACCGCCAGTTCCACCATGCAGGGCGTTTCGGGATTTGATTACGAAGCACAAAACGTATTGGATGGAAACCTCAAAACATGGTGGTCCCCAAAAAACGGACTTGATGCACAAAATTGGATACAAATCGACTTTGGTAAATCAACCAAGATCACCGGATTCAATATTCATGGCGGTTCGCATTATCCCGATTTTCGTAATTACGGAGATTTGTTTGGCCAGAACCTAAGACTGAGGGAAGGTCAGATCTTTTTTGATGACGGCACGTTCGAATACTTCAATTTGGATGATTTTGACGGTATACAGAAAATCATGTTGAGCAATCCCAAATACTCGAGCTACATACGCATACAGCCCACCGGATTCTATAGTTCTACAAGGTGGGATGATCTTTGTATCTCTGAAATATCACCCATTCTAGAATGAATGCTGTGATTCGTTTACTTGGTTTCAGTGCCGTGATCATTGTTTTATCTTGTAACGGTAATGGTAATGCTCATGAAAAATTTGCCGAATCACGCTTTTCAGAAAACAGACCTGACTCGGCTGTTTCCATCATATCCCAACCGAACCCCGAGAAGGAAGCACTTAAGGACTCCACCTATTTGATCCCATGGAAGTCCGGATTCGTAAAAGTTCATTGCAAGCCATCAATCAACGACAGTGCAAAAGGAACCATTCTGGTGCTTCCAGGATGGAATCACTCGACGCTTTTTTGGAACGATAAAATGTCATTTTGTGAAAAAGCAACACGGGCAGGATACAACCTGGTGATGCCGGAAATGCATAAGTCGACGTACACGACCAAATATTTCCCAGAGACACGTCTTGACATGGTCCAATCACCATTACTAACGTGGTTGACTGATACGTTAATGGAACAAATGCGAATCCGTTTCGGGTTTTTCGAAAAAGCGGGGCTTAATTATGTAGCCGGACTGTCGAGTGGAGCCAGAGGAGCTGTTTTGGTTGCATTGGCAAAACCGGGTGTTTTTCAAAAAGGAATAGCTTTTTCAGGGGACTACGATAATTCATTGCTGGCAAGCGACAAGGTCATGGTTAACTTCTACGGCCCATATCACCGATTCAAAAGCAGATGGCTGGAGGAGGCCAATCCCGCAGCCCATGCACATGAATTGAAAACCGCCTTCTACTTCATTCATGGCACCTCCGACCAAGTGGTACTTTACAAAAACTCTGAATTGTTTTTTGAACTTTTGAAAAAGAATGACCATCAAATACAACATCGGTTAAAGCTCGTTCCCGGCAAAGGCCACACCTATGAATTTTGGGATTCCCAGGTGGACGACGCGCTTTCCTTTCTGCAAAAACAATAGTCAGTTATCTGATTCAAACCTGTCCGATATTTCAATAGGCAGATCACATACTCGATCCCTGCATCGATACATGAAAAGCTTTTCTGGATGTAACCTGCCCACAGTGGCAGGAGATTTACTCTCCGAAATTGCACCGTCAACCATGATATAGGGGACATAATGATTTTGTTGTAGGTGATTCATGTAAGCGGTTGCGCCCTCACCGCAAACAACCAACTCTTCGAATGAAGAGCACATCCGACATGCCAGATCCAGCCAATTGCTGAAGGCACTACCATAAGACAAAGACATGGGCAATACTGCCTGTACCATCTTCCTTGACAACTGATCCCAATCCGAATTACCCGTGTAGTACGACAACGCATACAGGTTTTGTGCCATCTGAGAATTTGACGCGGGTATCACATTGTCCTGAAAGTCGATTTTACTTGCAAACAATGGTGCATCGAGATCGGAGGTGAATCTGAATAAGTCCGATGGCGCCTCAAAAAAATGGACTATTGCATAACGCATCCACGCTACGGCCGTCTCGATATATCGGAATTCAAAAGTGACTTTGTACAGATCCACCGCTGCAGCGATGGCAAAGCAGTAGTCCTCTAAAAAACCATTGATGGGGACACTTCCAGGCTTCCAACTATGGAACAAGCCTCCATCATCTCGCCGCATCTGTTTAGAGATAAAATCAAAGGCGGATTGGGCATTGGTTAAAAAACGTGAATCGTTAAATGCCATGTAAGCGGATACAAATCCTGAAACAGCCAAGGCGTTCCAAGATGTCAAACGCTTGTCATCAAGTCCTGGCCGCACCCGTCCTTCGCGATGATGCAACAGCTTTGCACGGATGAACCGAACACGCTCATCCAATTGTCCAAGGGAAAGTTGATGCCGTTGGGCGATGACCTCGTCATCATCATGCCTCAAAGGGATGTGATTACCATGCTCCCAATGCCCCCTTTCATTGAAATTGAAATAGTCAACTGCAAGTGCGGTATCGTCACCCAATAATTCCACTATTTCATCTGTAGTCCAAACATAATACTTACCCTCCTCCCCCTCTGAATCGGCATCCAGGGCAGCGTAATACGCACCCTCTTCAGACCTCCATTCCCGATCCATGAAATCAGCCGTTTGATAAACAATATCGCGATACAAGGGATCGCGCCAGCAACGAAAGGCCTCTGAATACAATGACAACAACTGGGCATTATCATACAACATCTTTTCAAAATGCGGAACCTTCCAAATTCCATCCACCGAATACCGCGCAAAACCGCCACCTACCTGATCATAAATCCCTCCGAATGCCATCTTTCGCAGCGTTAAACGGACCTGCCCTTGCAACTCGTCGTCTTTTTGTGCAATAGCATATCGCATCAGGAACAGATAATTATTGGGTAGCGGGAATTTGGGAGCACGATCCGGTCCGCCTTCATGGTAATCCAACAATTGTTTCCACTTGGAAACACACTCCGTCACATGTCCCATGCTGATGGCGTCAGCATCCTTGGCAGGGTTGATTTGATCAGATGAGGCCACGCCGTTGGATAACTGTTCCGCGTAATCAACCAGGCGACTGCGATCATTGCGATACATGGAGGCCAGATTACCCAAAAGTTCCAACCATTGTTTTCTAGGAAAATAAGTACCTCCGTATACCGGGCGGCCATCGGGCAAAGCAAAACAATTCAACGGCCATCCACCCCTGCCGGTTAACAGTTGCACGGCGGACATATACACTTGGTCGATGTCCGGCCGTTCCTCGCGATCCACCTTGATGCAAACAAAGAAATTGTTCATCCATTCGGCAACCTCTTCGTTTTCGAACGATTCATGTTCCATGACATGACACCAATGGCAAGCACTGTAACCAATACTCACCAATATCAACTTGTCCTCACGCTGTGCCTTCTGAAGGGCCTCGTCGCACCAAGGATACCAATTAACAGGGTTGTATGCATGTTGTTGCAGATAAGGGCTGGCTGCCAAAATGAGCTGGTTGGGCTTTCGATCCATGATACGAAGGTAAAACAAACAAACATCAGCTTTTTATCATGATGGAAATCATCATCCATAGAGGCGTGTGAGCGTAATTTGGCGTCCATCAAATGAAATCCCAAGGACTCCATATCGAAAGACTTTTCACGGGTGATCTCCATGATCCTTTTGAACATTTCGAGTTCGAGAACCGTAAGTTGGCCGGAATCAAACCAAACGAAATCATCGAAGTGGAAGTGCCCAAACAGTGGTCGGACATGGCGGCGCATATTCTGGCCACACATTATCTTGTTCAATTGAATACCGATGGCGTGCACATCCAAGAGCGTTCTGCAAAGCAGGCTATTTCACGTATGACAGGATGCTGGGCTAGATGGGGATTTG
>JBMTLM010000120.1:0-6016 GCA_049431185.1 Bacteroidia bacterium
ATGAAATTGGCAAATAACAATCCTAGTTCATGCGTTTCGTTCTCGGGAAGAAAGAGGACAAATTTTTTGGATCCGGGTTTCACAGGGACAGACATTCCATCAATGGCAACAATCATCTTTTGACGGATGAGGTTACTCATAAAATGTTCGTATGAAGGATTAACCTGTCCTGTTTGCCACAAAACGCCTACCCGCTTCAAAAAAGGGAAGAACAATTCCATCATGGTTTTCTCCAAACCATTACGAAGCAGATGCGATGAAAGCACTTTATCGAAGCCGGGCTCATCCAGGCTAAACATGGCCGAAATCATGGCGTCCACCTGAGAGTCGGCATCGGAGTCGGTCAAGGCCTTTTCAAATGCCAAGCGCTCCAACTCCTCCTTGCTCATCTGCGTCAGTTTCGAAATCTTGAAACCATTTCGGTTCAACATCGAAACATTGAGCAACATTTTCAAATCATCACCGTCGTAGTATCGGATGTTGGTAGCGGTACGCTTAGGATGAGGAATGCCGTATCGCTGCTCCCAAATACGAAGGGTGTGGGATTTGATGCCCGTGAGATTCTCAATATCCTTGATGGAAAAATGATTCATGATCTCGGGGTCTTAGGCGGTAGATGTTAGTTAGAACAGGGTAATCGGTTCAGCACTTTTTCAATAAAGTATTTTGTTTAACCAATGTTGGACTTAAAAAGTTTCCTGGTAACCACTTTTGTTAACTCTCTTCTCAAAATGAGTGCCGAAAGCTCATCCCAAAAAATCTCTTTGTTTTGATATTCAGACACTTGCGTAAAATCCTTTTCTGGAATATCAATTCTATAAAGTAATGCCCTAATCTTTCCTGGACCTGATTTTTCAAGCTCCTTTAGGGCTGGAACCAATTGCTGGTGCAGTTCCTGATAGGCCAGATGGGGGTTGCCACTGAAAGTGATTTGAATACCATGGATGCCAAAATCCCTGATGACCTGATCCGCTGTTTGGCGGATGACCTCCAAGTCAAAGCGATATGGTTCCAAGTCGATATTCATACGCTTTTTCGATCGAACTGCAACCGCAAGCGTGCTACCGGCCGGTTGTTGACGATATGTTCATTGAAAATCTCTTCCACATCGGCTAGGCTGACATTGCCGTAGAAAACACCTTCCGGATAAACTACCAACGCAGGACCTCGACTGCAAACATCCAAACAACCCGACTTTTGAGCCCTTACGATGATAGGCAAATTCGATTCGGAAATCAGTTTTTTGAATGCGTTAACGAGCTCCATCCCATGCGTCTCACCGCAGCATTTGGCTTCAGGATTGGCCTTTTGGTTGGTACAGATGAAAATGTGTTTGTCGTATTTCATGGTTTCAAAATTAAAGCCGTTGAATCGGCATGTGTTCATCCATAACATTCCTTTTTCAACAATGGTTTCACCAAAAGCCTCAATGTGTAATTTGGCTAAAACTAATCGCCGACAAAGGTTGTTCCCTTGAAGGATGTCACAAACTAAAACCATATTGGTAGCCGGAGGCAGTGGAATGGTGGGTAGACGGTTATCTGCCTTGCTCGAAAGCCGCCATTTCCGGGTTCACCGTCTGAGCCGGGCTGCCTCCGATCCATCCAAAGGGGTGTATCATTGGGATCCTTCCAAAGGCGAAATCGACTTGAATGCTTTCAATGATGCAGATGTGGTCATCAATCTGGCCGGCGAAAGCATTGCCGGAGCCCTATGGACCCCGTGGCGTCGTCGAAAAATTGTCAATAGCCGCATACATTCAACCGCACTGCTGGCCCGAACGCTCAAGAACCACCCTAACAAGGTTACTCTGGTAATCAATGCCTCGGCTACGGGTATATACGGTGACACCGGTGATAAAATCATGAATGAGGAAAGCCCCACTGCCCAGGACTTTCTTGGAATCACTTGTCAGCGATGGGAACATGAGGCCAAGGCGTTCAGCAATGCCCACATCCGCACCGTCATTTACCGCATAGGAATCGTCTTAAGTAGCGAAGGTGGCATGCTTTCTGAAATCAAGAAGCCGATGTTGTTCCGCGTCCTGACGGTATTCGGGAGCGGCAACCAATACCAAAGTTGGATTCACATTGATGACTTGTGCAGGCTCATGGTAAGAGCCATCAACCACCCGGAAATCAATGGCACTTACAATGCGGTAGCTCCCGGACCTCTGACGAACCGTAATTTGATGATTTTGATCGGGCAAATCGCAGGTGGTTTTTTCCTGCGATTCAGGATACCATCCGTTTTGATGAGATTGGCCATGGGCGAAATGGCAAAGATCGTTGTTGAGGGCACACGTGTCTCGAGTAAAAAAATAGAGGCCACGGGATTCAAATTTACCTATCCGCAAGCCGACAGCGCCTTGCGTAATCTATTCGGCAAATGAGTGATAAAGTCAATTTTTTTTGGTTTCGCCGTGACCTACGGATAGAGGACAACCATGGATTGTTTGAGGCCCTACAAGCGGGAAAACCGGTCCAATGCGTATTCATATTTGATCGCAACATTTTGGACAAATTGACAGACCGATCCGATGCGAGAGTTACATTCATCCATCGGCAACTAGTAGGCATCAACCAAAAACTGCAATTAAAAGGGGGGTGTCTATTGACATACAATGGCACTCCCATGGAGGCGTGGTCCGAGTGGAGTAAAAAGTATGAAATCAACACCATTTTCACCAATCACGATTACGAACCCTATGCCCGAGACCGTGATCTGCAAATAGAAAAGTTGATGGCCACACGTGACATCGGTTTCAAATCCTTTAAAGACCAGGTGATTTTTGAACGGTCTGAAGTCATGAAGGACGACGGCGGACCTTACACCGTGTTTACTCCATACAAAAACAAGTATTACAAACTCCTGAAGGATTCCAACCTTCAGTCTTACCCTTCCGAAAAATTAATCAAGGGGGTTTTCAAAAGCGATCCGCTTCATATCATCTCTCTAGAGGAAATGGGGTTTTCCTCCTCCACACAACATTTTCCGCCTAATGAAATTCCCGAGGGTGTCCTGGAACATTATGCAGAGCGAAGAGACATCCCTTCTTTACCCGCAACGTCCCGAATCAGTGTGCACTTAAGATTTGGCACCGTCAGTATCCGCAAACTGACTTCACTGGCGCTTACCAAAAAGAGTGATGCATGGATGAATGAATTGATCTGGAGGGATTTTTACCATATGATCCTATGGCATTTTCCACATGCAGCACAAGGATCCTTCAAACCTGCATATGACAGAATACCTTGGCGCAACAACGAACAGGAATTTGCGAGGTGGTGCGAAGGCAACACCGGTTATCCCATTGTAGACGCTGGCATGCGGGAGTTGAATGCCACCGGTTTCATGCACAATCGCGTGCGTATGATCACGGCCAGTTTTTTAGTGAAGCATTTGTTAGTGGATTGGCGGTGGGGAGAGGCCTACTTCGCCCAAAAGCTGCTTGATTTCGATTTGGCGGCCAACAATGGTGGTTGGCAATGGGCCGCAGGAAGCGGATGTGATGCTGCCCCCTATTTCCGTATTTTCAACCCCTACGAACAAACACGCAAGTTTGACCCGGAGTTAAAGTATGTTCGTAAGTGGGTACCTGAGTTCGAGGATATGTCTATTTACCCATCACCGGTGGTGGATCACAAGTTCGCGAGGGAAAGGTGTTTGAAAGTATTCAAGCAAGCATTGGCTGGGTAGCACATAACACCAGCACTTACTTTTCCCTTACCATCAGCTTTTCAGCAAAACCTCGCAGAATTCCCTTCCGCGAGTTGGGTGCATTCACGGATTCGAGGTGAATCATGGCTGATTCAAAGTAGCGCGCCATCTCTGCCTCCGCCAGTTCGCGTATTCCGATGCGATTATAGATGGCCGTAACCGTTTCCACTTTTTTGAATGGGTCAGCGCCTTCATGACCAGCCCAGAATTCCAATTCCGCCAACTCGTCTTTGTTGGCCAGTTCAAAGGCGCGAATCCAAAGGAATGTCTTCTTGTTTGCGATGATATCTCCGCCTTGCACCTTCCCCACTTTCGCCATGTCACCAAACACGTCGAGTATATCGTCCTGTAATTGGAAAGCAATACCGATATCCCTCCCGAATGCGTATAAATGCCTGGCTGCGTCATCATCAGCCCCGCCAATAATGGCGCCTATTTCCAATGAAGCCGCCAACAAAACAGCGGTTTTCAGCGTAATCATCTCGATGTATTGATCAACGGATACTTGTTCCATTGATTCAAAATCCATATCCAACTGCTGTCCTTCACAAACCTCGATAGCGGTGCGGTGGAACAGTTCCATCACTTGACGGACCACCGGATCAGGACATTCCAGCATGAGCTGGCACGACTTTACGAACATGGTATCACCCGACAAGATGGCCACGTTCGGATTCCATCTGGTATGAACAGTTTGCATGGACCTGCGCAATGGCGCATTATCCATGATATCATCATGCACCAAAGTGAAATTGTGAAACACTTCCAAACCAACGGCCGGTCGAACCACCGAAAGGAGCTCATCCGTAAAAAGGTTGGCACCAGCCAAGGCCAATACAGGTCGCATCCTTTTACCCTCGAGCGCGAGCATATAGGCGATAGGGTCATACAGGTCAGCGGGCGTATTGGGCAATGAAATCTGCTGAAGGGTGTCCTCCACCAATTTTCGCAACTCCCCTACTGCTAAAACATCCTTCATGCGAGCACGGACTTGCGATAGTCGATCAATCTGCGAATGCCGTCTTCCAGGTTTGTCAATGGACGGTTCAACAACTCTTTCATTCTTGAATTATCCGGACAGCGACGGGTCATGTCGCCCTCCTTCAACGCAGGTAGAAAAACGATTTTTGATGATGAACCGGTCAAATCAATGATTCTCCTGGCCAAATCGAGCACCGTGATCTCATCATCGGTTCCAATATTCACCACGTCGTTTAATGCCTTGTTGTTATAGAACGTGCTCAAACAGGCATCCACGTTATCGTCGATATAGCAAAAGGTGCGTGTTTGAGAACCGTCACCGTAAATGGTAATGTCCTGGTTTGAAAGTGCGGCCGTAATGAACTTCGACATTACAAAATCATTGCTTTGTTGTGGGCCGTAGGTGTTGAAGAATCGAAAAATGGTGAAGTCAAGGTCGTATTCCTGTTTGAAAGAACGCAGATAAGCCTCGCCTACGTTTTTCACAATGGCATAAGGTAATCGTGAGTTCAACGGCGTAGTATGTTCGTTTTGCGGAAATTCCACGGGCTCTCCATACACTTCCGACGAGGAAGAGAAGAATACACGCTTCACGCCCGTGTTTTTGCTGAGATTGAGTACATTCTTGATGCCGGTGATGTCGTTCAGCACCATGACGGGATTATCCAACGTGCGTTTCACACCCACCAGCGCCGCGTAATGAAATACGTATTCGAAACCATAGGCGTTGAATATGCTGGAGATATCTTTGAAATCGTTGACATTCGCCTTGATGAATTTCACATTGCCGAATCGTGACTGAGGGATTTTTTGTACAGTACCGGTATGCAGGTTGTCGACTACCACCACATAATTGGCGGCATCATCCGCCAGCTTCTGAGCGATGGCGCTTCCGATGAATCCGGCTCCGCCGGTAACCAGGATGTTTCGTTGTGCGTTGTTCATCATTGCAAATGGATCAGATATTCGCCATAGCCGCTTTTGCGCAGCGGTTCGGCAATGGATAACAATTGTTCACGAGAAATGAAACCCTTGCGATAAGCGATTTCCTCAATACAGCCGATTTTTAATCCTTGTCGCTCTTCAATGACCTGCACGAATTGGGATGCCTGCAAGAGCGAATTGAAAGTACCGGTATCCAGCCATGCCGTTCCGCGATTGAGGATGCCAACCGAAAGTTGACCACGCTTAAGATATTCCTTGTTCACGTCCGTGATTTCATATTCTCCTCGAGCGCTTGGCTTGAGTGATTTGGCGATGGTCACAACGCTGTTGTCATAGTTAAACCAAAACGGGTGTATATCCTTGACTGGAC
>JBMTLM010000121.1:0-6007 GCA_049431185.1 Bacteroidia bacterium
GAAGTATGAGATGTATGAGGGGAGCCATAAGTAACAAGTAACAAGTGACAAGTGAATAGGGAGCACTCGCCCGCTGCTGCCGCCATCCGCCACCCTTCGTCCGATAATTATCGGTCCGATAGCTATCGGACAAGCTCAGGGCAAGCCGCCTTTCACTCCCCATGAGCACGCTCCATATCCATTACACGGAACAGATGGAGTAGGTAGGGGAACAGAGCGTCCATGCTTTCTTCGGCACCGCGGGTAGATCCGGGTAGAGCCAACACCAATGTGTTTCCAATCAAGCCGGCTACGCTGCGCGATAGCATGGCATAAGGCATGTGCTCTTGTCCGTAACTGCGAATGGCTTCGGCGATGCCTGGGATTTCGCGGTCGAGTAATGGGCGTACCGCCTCGGGTGTTACATCACGTTTGGATAAGCCCGTACCGCCTGTGATGATGATGAGATCATGCGATGTGGCAAGATGTCGGTGGATTTCCTTTTGGATGGCTTCTACCTCATCCGGTATGATGGTGTATTCATGTACATGCACACCGTTTTTGTTGAGTCTTTGTATGATGGCCTTGCCTGCGAAATCCTCTTTCTTCCCTGCTGAAATACTATCGGAACAAACCACCACCGATGCTTTGATGTCGCGATCAGGACGATCGTTGTATTGGCTTTTGCCACCTTTCTTCTTCAGTAAACGAATATGCTGAATCTCCACTTCCTTGTCGATGGGCTTGAGCATGTCGTAAATGGTCAATGCAGCTACGGACGCACCATGCATGGCTTCCACTTCAACGCCCGTACGGTAAATGGTGCGCACTTCCACTTCAATGCGGATGGAGTCGTCGGATAATTCAAAACGCACTTGGGTGAATTCTACAGGCAACGGATGGCAATCCGGTATCATGTCACTCGTACGCTTCACGCCAAAAAGTCCCGCTACACGCGCCGCCTCCAACACATTTCCCTTAGGCACGCTGTTGTTGCGTACCGCATCCACCGTGGCCACACCACCCGTTTTCACAGTGGCTTCAGCAATCGCCGTTCGGTGCGTGCGGATTTTGTGGGTGATGTCGTTCATGACGGAAGATTATTATGATTTTAGGATTGATTATGATGGGAACGCGGATTTAACGGATGAAACGGATTTGCGCGGATTGATTTAATTGATCAGTGACCGGTAACCGGTAACCAGTGACCGGTGACCTGTGACCGATAAATAGTGGCAATTTACTAATCTACTACCTACCACTCACTTCTTATAAACTCCCTTACTCTTTCGAATACTCACCGCCACAACTTTGTACTCGGGGCACAAGGCTTCGCTGTCGGATACGCTGGAGGTAAGGTCGTTCATGTGGATGTCGGGGAAGTGGAAGGTGGAGGAGACGACACCTGATTTTACTTCGTCGGTTACTTTTGCTTTGACATCGATTTTTCCTCTAGCAGAGCTGATGCACACCATGTCGCCATCGGCAATGTTATGTTTTTGGGCATCTGCGGGGTTGATGAGCAATACGTCTTCGGTCAGGATTTCAACGTTGCCCGTTCTGCGCGTCATGGTGCCGTTGTTGTAATGCTCCAGTTCACGATTGGTGGTGAGGATGTAAGGGAACTCTTCAGCGTGTGATTTCAACTCTTCAGTTTCGCGCCACGTAGCGGTTTGGAATCGACCCTTACCCAACTTGAAGGATTCGGTATGCAGGATCTCGGTATCTGAACCATCCGGTTTCACCGGCCATTGTTTACCATTCTCTCCTAGTTCATCCCATTTCACACCAGCGAAGAAGGGCACCACTTTCGAGATTTCCTCCAACACCACGCCTGGATGATAATCGGGTTGGTTGAAGCCCATGTGTTGCATGATTTCGCACATGATTTGTCCGTCGGGCTTGGTGCCTTCCAATGGCTCCACTACGGCATTCACACGTTGTATGCGGCGTTCACCATTGGTGAAGGTGCCGCTCTTCTCGAGGAATGACGATGCAGGCAGTACGACATGCGCCAACTTAGCGGTCTCTGACAGGAAGATGTCTTGCACCACCAGCAAATCAAGTTGCTTGAATGCGCTTACCACATGCTGTGTGTTAGGATCGGTTTGCGCATTGTCTTCACCCATCAGCCACATGGCTTTCATTTTACCAGCCAACGAAGCATCATACATCTCGGGGATCTTCAGCCCTTTTCTCATAGGTAGATCAACGCCATAGAATGCCGAATACATTTTGTTGATTTCCGGATCGTAGCTGTCGAGGTAACCAGCACCTTGGTGGGGTTGACAACCCATGTCGGCAGCGCCTTGCACGTTGTTTTGTCCACGAAGAGGATTCACACCTACGCCACGGCGGCCAATGTTGCCAGTGATCATGGCCAAGTCTGCAATGAGCATAACGGTATAGGTCCCTTGCGAATGTTCGGTTACACCCAGTCCGTGAAACGACATGGCGTTAGGAGCGGTTGCATAGGCATGCGCTGCTTTGCGAACCAGGTTTTTGTCAACACCGGTTACTTTTTCGAGTTCGTTGATGTCGAGGTTTAGGATGTGCTTCTTGAAGTCTTCGTAGCCATCGGTACGGGTTTCAATGAAGGTTTGGTTTTCCAATCCATCCATCACGATGTAATACAACATCATGTTCAACAGCGCAACGTTTGTACCCGGACGAAGTTGTAAATGATAGGTGGCATAGCGGGCCAACTCAGTGCGACGCGGATCAATCACAATGGAGGATTTTCCCTTCATGAAAAACTGTTTGATCTTGGCGCCCGTTACGGGATGCGCATCGGTTGGGTTCGCACCGATCACCATCACACAGTCGGTGTATTTGAGATCAATGATGGAGTTGGTGGCTGCGCCGGTACCGAAAGTGCGTTGCATACCCAAGGCAGTTGGTGAATGGCAAACGCGTGCACAGCTGTCGATGTTGTTGGTGCCAATGACGGCACGGATGAACTTTTGCATGAGGAAATTCTCCTCGTTGGTGCAACGAGCGGATGAAATCCCTCCAATGGCATCAGGACCGTGTTCTTTCTTGATGCGATTCAGTTCATTGGCGATGTAAGTGTACGCCTCATCCCATGTAGCAGGAACCAATTCGCTGTTTTTGCGAATCAGCGGTGTGCGTAAACGGTCGGGGTGTTTGTAGAAGGAGAAATCGAAACGGCCTTTCAAACAAGTGTGGCCTTGGTTAACGGCGGCATCGTAGGGCGCTTGGATGGATTTCACCTTACCGTTGGTAACGGCTACTTCCAGGTTGCATCCAACACCGCAATAGGTACAAACCGTTCGCACTTTCTTGTCGGCCGAAACGGATTTGGATTCGAACACATCGCTGATGGCGGAAGTGGGGCATGCTTGTGCACAGGCACCACAGCTCACACAATCGGAATCGAAGAAGTTATCGTTAAAGCTCTTGATGATGTGTGCATCAAATCCACGGCCTGCCATGTTGAGCACCATTTCTCCCTGAACCTCATCGCATGCGCGCACACAACGTGCGCAATTGATGCACTTGGAGAAATCGGAGGTCATGTAGGGGTGACTCAGATCCTTTTTGCGGTCCAAGTGATTTTTCCCTTCTGGCGGCTACGGTTTGCAATTCGCAATTGTTATTGACCTCGCAGGTAAGGCAGTCGAGTGGATGATCCGTGAGCACTAGCTCCACGATGTTCTTGCGCAACCGTTTGATGCGGTCGCTATCCGTGTAGATATACGAGTTCTCCATCACGGGCGTATGACAGGAGGCCTGCGACTTGCATGGACCATCCTTCACGAGTGCCACGTCCACGGAGCACACACGACATGCACCGTATGGGTCCAGGTTAGGCGCATCACACAATGTCGGAACGTAATCACGTTCGAAATGTCTTCTAACAAACGACAGAATGGTATCACCCGGCTCGAAGGTATAGGGGCGGTCGTTGATGTAGGCGGTTTTCTTCATTTGTATGGGAGCTTTCGTGAGATTCAAATTTGGTTTAGTCAGGTTACCGGTTACCGGTCACCGGTGACCAGTTCATGTAAAGCTTAAATTTTGTTTTAATTCATATTCAATGAAAGTACTCATTAATTTCATCTGCAAAATACCTCAACGCATTCTTCACCGGCAGCGGCAAACCTCCACCCAGTGCACATAGCGATCCGGTCTCTAAGGTCTCCAGCAAATCATTCATCAGCGACTTGTCGATTTTATAATCGGATGTGCGCGCTTTGTCGATCATCTCATAGCCTCTAGTGGAACCCAGGCGACAAGGGAAACATTTTCCGCAGCTTTCATGTGCCGTGAAACGGAACAGATGCTCGAGATAGGCGATCATCGGATAATTTTCCGGTATGCAAACCACCGAAGCGTGTCCGAGGAGGAAACCTTCTTTGGCAAATGTGTCAAAGTCGATGGAAAGGGAATCGATTTTACTGACCGGTACCAGTCCGCCCAATGGTCCACCAATGTGCATGGCTTTGATGGGTGAACGGAAACCGCCACCGAGTTCATCAATCACTTTGCGAAGAGGTGTTCCCATGTCGGCTTCATAGATTCCGGGCTTGTTGAAATAACCGTCCAATGAAATCAATTTGGTGCCCGTTGATTTGGGTGTTCCTACAGCAGCATATGCTTTGCCACCGTTCTGCATGATCCAAGGCAGGTTGGCTAATGTTTCTACGTTGTTCACCACGGTAGGACGATTGAAGAGTCCAACTTGTGTAGGATACGGTGGACGCGTGCGCACCTCTGGACGTTGTCCTTCAATGGAGGAAAGCAAAGCGGTTTCTTCTCCGCAGATGTAGGCACCTTGTGCTTTGATGACTTTGAAATCGAAACTGAAACCTGAATCCAGGATGTTTTGTCCGATCAGGCCTTGCTTACGCAATTCATCAATCGCTTCGCTGATGATTTCCACAGATTCGGGATATTCTCCACGGATATACACCACGCCATGTGCTGCTCCTACGATGTAGCCGGCAATCATCATCCCCATCAACAAGGAGTGTGGACGTTGCTCCATGATGTAGCGATCAGAGTAAGCTCCAGGATCACCTTCGTCGGCATTACAAACGATGAACTTGGTTTCGCCTTTCACATTTTTGCAAGATTCCAACTTGAAAGCCATACTGAATCCCGCTCCACCGCGTCCACGAACGCCTGAGCCTTTGAGTTCGCTCAAGAGCACAGATGCATCTTGCTTCAAGCAATCGCGCCAGATTTGATAATGTGTTTCAACAGCGGGATAGGGCGCAGTAAGTATAGGTGTGCCACTATGTCCAACGTTGTAGGTTTCCTTGGTGGTCGTTTTATTCGATTTGATAGTGGCGATATCGTCGATGTCGGTTCCCGAATAATTTTTTCCATCGATGTGGAAGGCGCTGTTCTCATGGCAACGACCTAGACAACACATCTCACCAATTTCATTGGATGAATAATGGTTATTCAATTTCTTGCGAACGTCGTCTTGCGTGCCGGCGGTCATACAAGCTGTGCCGTTGCACACGTATGCCTTCTTACCTTGGTTCTCAGGTCGCAGGAAATCGTAGAAAGACACGGCACCGTAAACGGATGACTTCCCTACCAGGAACTCATCGCGCAAGCGATCCATCTCTTCTACAGAAGGTGTGCCGTTACCTTCGGCGGCTTTACCGTATTCTTCAAACAGGTTTTTATCCAATCCTTTCCGTCCGGAAAGTTCACTCAGGTTTTTCGACATGATCTTTTCAATTGGTCACCGGTGTTGCATGATTGATGATCATGCGTTCAGGGTGAGCGTATATGGTCATTTTTTGTTCTCTACAGAATCCTAGCAAGGTGATGCCTCCTTTGTCAGCCATCTCAATGGCCATGGAGGATGGTGCCGATACAGAAGCCAATACGGGAATACCCGCTGATAAAACCTTGTTGACGATTTCAAAACTCAATCGTCCACTGACAATGATGCATTTGGCTTGCGACAAATGATTTTCCATCAGCAACCACCCGATGAGTTTATCCACGGCGTTATGTCTGCCGATGTCTTCCATCACACCCAACA
>JBMTLM010000122.1:0-5997 GCA_049431185.1 Bacteroidia bacterium
AACAGCTACGATTTGCAAGCATTGCCTGGACAAGGATTCCAATATCAATGGTTTCTCAATGGTAATGCCATTCCTGGTGCCGATTCTGCCGTGCATACCACATCCGTTCCCGGATATTATCAGGTTACAGTGGTAAATGCACAATTCTGCACAGCCACATCTGACTCGGTTTACCTCGATTTCATCCCTGCGCCTACGGTTAATTTCACCGTTTTCCCCTCTACGGTTTGTGAAGGATTTCCAACCCTCGGCTTAACGGCTGCTCCTTTGGGGGGTACGTTCTCCGGCCCAGGCGTTGCAGGCTCTACCTTCAGTTCCCAAACGGCTGGAATAGGAACGCATGATATCAACTACACCTATACCGATCCATCAACAGGTTGTTCCACCGCAGCCGTTTCTACCATTGCAGTAACGCCATTACCAACGGTTGCACTCACTGGATTGCCAGCACAGGTTTGTATTTACAATCCGCCCTTCACGCTAAATGGAACCCCAGCAGGTGGCATCTACAGTGGAGTAGGTGTCAGTGGCAACACCTTTGATCCAAACGCTGCAGGTTTGGGGACCTACACGATATCCTATCTGTATGGCGATTCTCTCGGTTGTGTTGACTCCGCACTGGTGACCGTGTTGGTGGATGCCTGTGTGTCGGTCCCTGAAATCAACGCTGAAAACGGCATCCATATCATTCCGAACCCCGCCAAAGCCAATGAGTCACTCGTAGTTGAAATCAATCACGCGGGAAGCATGCAAGTGGAAGTGTTCGATGCCATCGGCCAATTGGTTTATCAAGACGGTGTGGTATCCATTGATCAAACCTCCGTCGCCTTGTCAATCGACAAATCCGGAATCTATCTGGTGCGTGTGAGCGATGAAAAGGGCTGGCAGCGCACGGCTCGGTTTATGATCCGCTAGGTTTGTCCTCGGAATAATTGTTCGACTCATCGAACCCACTTTCTTTCGACTTGGTTTTCGTGCGGATCTTGCCCATGATGTCTTTCACCCGCTGAACCACCTTGTTGCCTTCTGGGCCGAACACTTGATTCGCGACCGCAGAACCTACGGCAGTTCCTACGGTTTTCACCAACGGGCCGGCATTCTTAAATAGCAATCCGGATACGGCCGCACTCAATACGGTTTCCAAAATGGTCCCCATGGCGGTACTCTTACCATCGCTTCCTTTGAAAAGGGAGCCAGCGGCATCTCGAATGATTTTACCTGGCTGCAACTGTTCGCCGACCTTGGCGAAACTATCGCGCATTTTACGTTCGCACTCCTTTTGAGTGGCCTCCGCACGTACAATTTCGGTGCGTAGCTCGTATATGTTGGTGATGTTTCCTTTCATGACTCCTTATTGAAAAGTGAACGGATGATGCGGTTGGTGAAGCTGCTTTTGAGCCAGCTGTTGCGTCCGGTGAGAAGGATAATGGTGACCAAGAAATAAAACCCGGCCACAGTTAAAAATCCATAGTAAGGACTATTCAGTTTCTCATTGAGTAATAATGCGACGAAAACGCTGAGGAAAATGACGGTAAGGCCGGCGAACATCCCGATGATTAAGTGCGCAACGGCTGATGCTCCCAGCTGTGATCCTTTTTCAGCGGCTTGTAACTTATAGAGCTCCGCCGTACTCTCGGCATATGCCTTGAGATCGGTAATGGCTTCGGTTGCGCTTTTCTTGAGTTCTTCCACGATGGCAGCGGTTATTTATTTTCGGATGTGGCTTTGTCGAGCCCTTGCTCTAAATTTTCTAGAATATCATCCACGGTTTTCCGAACTTTCTCTTTGATGTTTTCGCGTGTTTCGGATCCCTTTTCAGGTGCCAGCAAAATGCCCGCCACAAATCCTGCGGCCGCTCCGGCCAACAGTGCCATGATGAGTTTTGATTGGTCGTTCATGAGATTTAGGTTTGAGTGGCTTTTGATTGATGGTTCTCAAATATAGCTTTTATTAATTTGATGGCATCAAATCCAATCGCATTAAGATGTCTGTTTGGGCCTCGTCTCCCAGTTGAAAAACGTGTTTGTCAAACTTTTTGAATCCGTTCTTCTCATAAAACCGGATGGCTCTGGGGTTGTGTTCCCAAACGCCGAGCCAAATGCAACTCATGCCATGGTCTTGCGCTAACTGCAATGCCTTTTCAAACAGCAACTGACCTACGCCTTCACCATAGTAGGAGGATGCCACGTATATACTCTCAATCTCCATTGTATTTGGAATCATGTTTTCGGTTTGGGCATCATTGAAATTCACTTTGAGATAGCCGATGATGGAGTCTTGTATTTCAGCAATGTAAAATATGGAGTTTTCGTTTAAAACTTCTTCCTCCAATTTCCTGATTCCGAACCTGTCATTAAGGTACCGAATCATGTTCTCCTCCGTATTGAGATGGGCAAAGGTTTCCTGGAAAGTCGTTTTAGAAATGACTTGCAGTTCAGGGAGTGTTTCTAGAGTTACTTTCTTGAGGGAAACCTGCATGGTTTGGTGTTGGGTGTTACAAGAGGTACGGCGAATTTATGAACGACCTATGATCATTCAACTGACCTTTATCATGCTCAACTAAGTGTGTAAAACTCGGTCTTTTCGGTGTTATGTGCGCGAATCACGCCTACACGTATGAGATTCACCAATATGCGGGTGGCTCTGCGGCGGGAAATGTTCAGCAACTTGCAGTATTGGTTCAGGTTGATTCGGCCGTTTTTTTCGAGATATTGCAACAGCTCCCGCTCCATCGATGAAAATTGTATCAGCGTATCTTCATCGCCACCTTCACGCTTCAGCACATCCAACACCACCTTGCTGGCCAACAGCGACTGATCCCCTACGCGGATGTATGCCCACCATTTACCATCATCGCCTAATGCGTAGTAAGGCTTGCGGTCACCCTTGGGGATTTCCACTTCCAAGATCGTTTTCTTACCGATTTGCCACTCGTTGATGATCACTTCGATGGAGGGCTTGCAACAAAAACCTGCCGCCTTTTCCAGCATGAATCGTTCTTCCGCAGGCGCAATGCCACTGATAGAGCCATTGTCATTGACGCCGATCAACAACTTCCCGCCTTTGTTATTGGCAAACGAAACCATCGTCTTGGCAATCTTGTGTTCACTACTTACCTCGCGTTTGAAGTCGAGCACGTCGCTCTCGCCCGATTCCAACAGCTTGCGGATCGGGTAGGGCGGGTTCGGTGCCAACTCCGTTTTCTTCATTTTTGTTTTTGAGATGAAAGCTCCATGATCATCAATCCCACAAATCCCTCCAACGCATCAATCGCCTCGCGCACCTTCCATGCTTTGCGGTTGCGTTTACCCGTTTTGTTGGATACGCTGCGTATTTGCAGTGCGGGAATGCCCTCCATGGCACAACCATACAAGAACGCGGCACCCTCCATCGATTCAATGCCTTCGCCGTATTGATCCACCAACATGCGCTTGCGTTTCTCGGTACCGGTGGCGGTATTTACCGTGATGCCCGCGACGGATGGGATTGCTTTCAAACACGACAATTTCCCTTTAAATGTAGCTTGTAATACGCCTGCTTTGAATGGTTTTTTATTAGGCGAGAGGAAACCCAGACCAAACCCATCAATGATAGCGCCTTTTTCGTTTTCGGCGCCCCAGTCGGCGAACCGATCCGTCCGTACTTGCACTACCCGCACGGGCTGGATTGCTGGATCTGAGGAGCCGGCAATGCCGATGTTGATGGCCAGGTCATATCGCTTCATCGATAACGCTTTGGCCAGGTGCCAAGCCGTAAAAGTGATGCCCGGTCCGGTGATCAGCAAGTCAAAATGCATGGGACCTTTGATCCAATCCAAAGGCCATGCCTTTCCCGGTAAGGGCTCGCGCTTTTTGCGGAGCAGGAATTGTGCCTCCTCAACGGTGGCGGCAACTATCAGTATTTCAGTCATATAGCTTGGTTAAGGAGAAGCCCCTGCAGTGGGGGCGATTTGCTAATTTTGCGACTCGGTGCTTGCACCAAAGTTAACCAACTTTTAAGCTGATGATTTTAATTACCCGCCGCGAACGATTCAACGCCGCACACAAAGTGAGCCGACCCGATTGGGACGACAAAAAGAACCTGGAGGTTTTTGGTAAGTGTTCTAACCCCAATTGGCATGGCCACAACTATGAGCTGTATGTAACGGTTGGTGGCGATCTGGACCCCGAGACCGGTTTCGTGATGGACCTGAAAACACTCAGCGACATCATCAAGGAGCGAGTCATCGACAAGGTGGACCACCGCAACCTGAACCTCGATGTGGATTTCATGCAAGGACTGATGCCCTCTACCGAGGTGTTGGCCGTGGCGATTTGGAACCAGATCGAAGGAGACATCGCCAAGCATGGCAAAAAACTGCACTCCATCAAACTCTACGAAACCGAAAACAACTTCGTCGAATATTTCGGCGGCAAGTAAGCTACATGCACGACCACCACGACGAAAATTCCGGTTACCGCAAGATTGACTCTTTCAACGAGGAAGCCACGGCAAAGATGTCGGAGGCGTATCTCCACGTCCTCGAAAGTATCGGAGAAGACCCTACACGTGAAGGCTTGCTCAAAACACCTGAACGCGTAGCCAAGGCCATGCAATTCCTGACGCATGGATATACGTTGAATCCGGAGGAAATCCTTTTGTCGGCCAAGTTTCGCGAGGAGTACCAGCAGATGGTGATTGTGAAGGACATTGAAGTGTATTCGCTCTGCGAACACCATATGCTGCCATTCATCGGTAAGGCCCATGTGGCCTACATCCCCGACAAGCATATCGTAGGTCTAAGCAAGATCCCGCGCGTGGTAGATGCGTTTGCTCGTCGATTACAAGTGCAGGAGCGACTCACCACCCAGATCCGCGATTGCATCCAGGAAACATTGCGTCCGCTCGGCGTGGCCGTGGTGATTGAGGCCTATCACTTGTGTATGCAGATGCGCGGTGTGCAGAAGCAACATTCCATTACCACCACCTCCGCTTTCACAGGCGAATTCGAAAAGGATCGAACACGCAGTGAGTTCATCAGTTTGATTGGAAAAGATCATATCCGTTAAACCTATAGTTAGTTTATGAAAGCATTTATTTTCCCCGGACAAGGGTCGCAGTTTCCAGGCATGGGCAAGGACTTGTATGAGAGCAATGCCGATGCAAAGGCCCTGTTTGAAAAAGCCAATGAGATTCTCGGCTTCCGCATCACCGACATCATGTTCAACGGAACCGAAGAGGAGCTGAAGCAAACTAAGGTCACCCAACCTGCAATCTTTCTTCATTCTGTCATAACTGCTTTGGTGCATGCCAAAGATCAAACACCCGATGCCGTAGCCGGACATTCCTTGGGCGAATTTTCTGCTTTGGTGGCCAACAAATCACTCTCTTTCGAGGATGCTTTGAAATTGGTAGTGGCCCGCGCAAATGCTATGCAAGAGGCCTGCGAGATGAATCCATCCACCATGGCCGCTATCCTAGGAATGGATGACGACAAGGTCGAGGAGATTTGTGCCGGTGTGGATGGGGTAGTAGTGTGTGCCAACTATAACTGTCCCGGCCAATTGGTGATTTCCGGTTCCAACGAAGCCGTTGACGCTGCTTGTGCCAAGCTCACCGAAGCAGGAGCCAAGCGCGCGTTGAAACTTCCTGTTGGAGGTGCGTTTCACTCGCCATTGATGGAGCCGGCCCGACAGAAACTGGCTGCCGCCATTGAGGCCACCCATTTTGCTGCGCCCATTTGTCCCGTTTACCAGAATGTGAATGCCTTGCCTTGTACCGATCCTGCTCAAATCAAAAAGAACCTCGTTGATCAACTTACCGGGGCTGTGCGTTGGACGCAAACCGTGCAAAACATGGTGGCGGCCGGCATCAACGACTTCACCGAAATCGGTCCTGGTAAAGTGTTGCAAGGGCTTGTAAAGAAAATTCACCGCGACGCGGTCACTCAATCATTGTAAACCCATTTTCAAAAAACATATCGTCATGCAAAACGTACAGCAATACATCGCATCCAAT
>JBMTLM010000123.1:0-5942 GCA_049431185.1 Bacteroidia bacterium
GATCTGGAAATGTAAAACTATATGGACGTGGCGGACTTGGCGTGATTGGTTATTCGAGCCTTTGGGCGGTTTGGTTTCCAATAGAGTGCTCAGTGGCATTCGGTAACAAAAATAATTTCGAGACTGGAATAGGCTGTACATTTATCTTTAATTCTGGCGATGGTTTTGACTCCGCAAGAATACCTTTACGAATTGGTTATCGACTAGAAATAGATGAGTTTTTATTTAGATTCGGACTAACTCCATATTTTGACAATGGAAGCTTTTTTCCTATGTTGGGTATAAGCTTTGGTAAAAGGTTTGACGACTAGTTTACGCATAACACGGGCTTTGCGTTAGTGGGCGGACAGCGCAAATAGAGACATTTCATTTATTAATAAACGTTGTTGCGCTAGACAGTTTACGGTTTCAAAAGCCCACCTTCGCCAAGCCCGCAACCGTTAGCGGATAGCTTAAAAAAATACTATAAGATGAACATACATGATTTATTCACGCAAGTAAGGAAGTCGGTAGCTAATGAAGATACTCATGACCTGTACAAACTAAAACTTACAAAACCCGAATACTTTAATTGGGTGCAGGAAGTATTCTACGAAATGAATGTAAAATGCTACCCCGAAAGTCAAGCTCTTATTTGGCGATACAACGAGAAGGAAAAGATCTATACATTCCAAAATATTTATGAAAAGGCTAACCAATTTCTAAATTTCCTGAGAAGTCATGGTGTAAATAAAGGAAATAGCATCTTTTCGCAAATTGCTTTAGACCCTGCCAATTGGATTAGTCTATTAGGAGCCATCAAGGGTGGATTTATACTTATTCCATCTTCAACTAATTTGACCGAGAAAGACATTGCCTATCGTTTCAAAACAGTATTCCCAGAAGTTGCAATTGCTGATTTAGCCAATGCGCAAAAGATTGATGCTGCTGAAGAATTATTAAACAGATCCATCAAGCTTAAAATTATTGTGGATGGAACAAGGGAAGGTTGGCATACCATGGATGAGATAATTGAAAAAGAAAAAGAGGCCGATGCAGCCGATACTCGTTCTGATGATGCCCTGTTTTATTTTTTCACTTCTGGAACAACGGGGCTTCCTAAAATTGTAACCCACACACATTTAACGCTTCCCTTTGGGCATCTGACTACATCGGCATGGATAGGACTGCGCTTTGGAGATATTCATTATAATATTTCAGCTCCAGGTTGGGCGAAGTTTGCCTACAGCAGTTTTTTCGGTCCATGGAATATGGGTGCCACCATATTGGCCAACCAGGTTGACAAGTTTGTTGCTGAGGAGCAATTGGTCACGATGGAAAAATATGGAGTAACTACTTTTTGTGCCCCACCTACTGTTCTGCGTTTGATGATTCAGGAAGATCTAACACCTTATACACTCAACATAAGGCAGTGTGTGGCCGCAGGAGAGCCGCTTAACCCGGAAATCATTGAAAAATGGAAACAGGGAACTGGCCTTATCGTTCGGGATGGCTATGGACAAACTGAAAGCAGCCTTCTTGCTGGCAATATGCCCGGTAGCGTTATAAAATATGGTTCAATGGGTAAACCGACATTTCTCTATGACATCGTAATTGCTGATGATGAAGGAATCGAAATGCCTTCACTCGAAGAAGGTAATATCTGTGTTAAAATGGATGAAATCAAAGCCAATGGAATATTTACCGGTTATTTAGGAGAGCCGGAAAGAAACGATAAAGTGTTTAAGCATAACTTATATTATACAGGCGATAAAGCTTATAAAGACGAAGAAGGATACATCTGGTTTGTAGGCAGAGATGATGATGTTATTAAGGCTTCGGATTATAGAATTGGACCTTTTGAAGTGGAAAGCATATTAATTGAACATGAGGCAGTAGTAGAGGCAGCCGTTGTTAGCAGCCCTCATGAAATACGAGGGTTTGCTGTAAAAGCCTTTGTACTTTTGCGGCAAGGCGAGGTGCCTGGTAAAGCGCTGGCAGAGGATTTGTTCAACTATTGCAATAAAAATCTCGCTACTTATAAAATCCCAAGAATTATAGAGTTTGTTGAGACTTTACCCAAAACAATAAGTGGCAAAATCAGGCGAGTAGAATTGAGGGCTGCCGAAGCAAATAGCAAAAGCAAAAAAGAGATAAGGGCTAATGAATATTTCCACTCCAAATATTAGACCTTGCTTTAGCAAAGTTGAAAACAAGCCATCCGCTAACAGCACATTTGCAATAGGCGGGGTGACGTGCCTATATGACACATTTGTGGTTAAAAAAAGTGCAGTTCTCCGTGTGAACATTAGTGCTGAAAAGCCTGCCAAACGAGGTAGGTAAAAAACCGAACAGATTAAGAAAAAGAAAACAAAAATTAAAACAGACGATTAACACATATGTAGAATAACCAAATAAATCACCATGAAAAAACATATTCTTGCAATAGTTATTCTAGGTCATGCATTCATTAATTTAGTGAATGCTCAAACATCCTTTCAGATTGGGTTTGGAACAACTTTTACATCGGGTTATCCTATGCTGGGAAACCCTAATGCTTATACTTTCTCAAGAGCGGCAGCTATTTATAGAGCCAGTGAATTGACTGCTTCAGGGATGATAGCAGGAAATATTTCTCAAATAGCATGGCATAAATTGGCGGGTCCTGTATTTACAGGAAACCTCAGTGTTTATTTTAAACACACGACTTTAGATTTATTTCCCGGATCAGTAAATTGGGCAACAGAAGTTAGTGGTGCAACAACGGTCTTTTCGGCTTCAACAACCTTAGCCGACATTTCCAACTGGATCAATATTAGTTTAAGCAATCCATTTAATTGGGATGGAGTTTCGAATATTGTAGTCATGATTGAGTTTGAAAGAACCGCCACGATAAGTGGGATTGGTAATATTGCCTTTAATGGCGAGATAAATACCCATATTGTAAATGCCTATACAGCCAATTCTACATCTTTTTCACCTGATTTGGTTGTTCTTGCAAATGATAGACCAAATACAAAATTTGTTGCGAATGGGATACCAACCGAAGTTTTCGAAAATGCAACAAACGAAAATAGTTTCGTGATATTCCCAAATCCAACAGTCGGACAATTTACAATTGTGACACATACTGACAACGCTGAAATAATAGTAACAGACATACTCAGCCAATTAATAATAAAAACAAAAGCAACACAAGAGACCCTGAACTTACAACTTGACAACACCGGTGTTTACATCGTACACCGTATAACAAACCAAGGAACAACATCACAAAAGCTCATTGTGAACCATTAACAGAAAACAGTACAACAGCAGGTAACAGCACATTTGCAATAGGAGCGGTTTCGTGCTTCTATGACAGAGAAGTGCTGAATTCAAGCATTGTGCTTCTTATGAAGAGAAGATTTATTTTCTTACAACATGCCCCGACAATAATATCAAATTTAGCAGTAACTAAGGTCATTTAAAATCTCGTGCTCAAGTTAACCTTCATCAAGCTTCAATCAAACGTTTAACTGCTCATCAAAATTTGCAACACTGAGTTTTGATAATTATTTTCGCCTTAGGGCGGCCCTTCGAACTGTAACCGCCCAAGGGCGGAACAGGCTCAGGGCAGGTGACGGCAGTCCCCAGGAACTTTTGTGGTGAAAGGGTCCAAATCCAATCTTGTTAGGCATTGATTATCTTTGTATCCCATGCAGGTTACAATAGACATTCGAAACCTTACTTTTCCAGAACTGAACGAACACCTACTAGCCCTGGGTGAAAAATCGTTTCGAGCCAAGCAGGTTTATGAATGGCTCTGGAACAAATCGGCCCGCTCGTTTGATGAGATGACCAACCTGTCGGTTGAATTAAGGCAAAAACTGAAGGATTCATTTTTGTTGAGACCTGTGGCTGAATATAACCGCCAGGTGAGTTCCGATGGCACCATCAAAAGCGGCTTCCGACTTCATGACCACCACCTGATCGAAGGTGTACTGATTCCGGCCGACGATCGGATGACCGCCTGTGTATCGTCACAAGTAGGCTGTAGCCTCACGTGTAAATTTTGCGCCACGGGAAAGCTCGACCGCATTCGAAACCTTGATGCGTCGGAAATATACGATCAAGTGGTGATGATCCGAAACCAGGCGTTGGCCAACTACAACACACCGCTCACCAACATCGTTTACATGGGCATGGGTGAGCCGTTGCTCAATTACGCGAATGTGATCCGATCCGTTGAACTCATCACTTCCGAACAAGGCCTCGGCATGGCCGCCAAGCGGATCACCGTTTCCACCGCAGGCATTGCCAAAATGATTAAGAAACTCGGCGATGATGAAGTGCGTTTCAACCTGGCGTTATCCTTACATGCCGCCAACGACAAGAAGCGTAATGACATCATGCCGATCAACGAACACAACAATCTGGAAGTACTGGCCGATGCGTTGAAATATTTTTATTCGAAGACTGAATCCCGTGTGACCTTTGAATACATCGTGTTTCATGGATTCAATGATGAGATTCAAGACGCCAGAGAGCTCGCGGCGTTTTGTAAGAACGTACCTTGCAAGGTGAACCTCATTGAATACAATCCCATTGAAGAAGGGGGTTTCCTCAATGCCAAAGAAGATAAGATTGAGGCCTTCAGCCGATTCCTCGAAGACCGTAATATCATTGTGAATATCCGCCGCAGCCGTGGCAAGGATATTGATGCCGCATGCGGACAACTGGCCAATAAGGGGAATAAAAACTAAACCGCCCCCGGCATTCCGGGAGCGGTTGAAAAGCATTTCGAAAAGTACGAAGCCCCTTGCTGCCGAAAACTCCGTAGGTGAAATGAACGACTCAAAAGTATCAGTGACCCCCAACCGCACCAAACGCCATCAAGGATAAGGAATCAACTGTTGAGTGAATGAACCGCCTTCTTGAGGGAAAGGGCAAAAAATAAGACACTAAACACCCGATGTACTCCAAACAATTCACCATTCGTTGGGCAGACTTGGACGCCAATGTGCACATGCGTCACTCGGCCTACAACGACTATGCTGCCCAAACACGATTGCTGTTCATGAATGAAAACGGTTTCGGCATGAACTGGTTTGCTAAAAACCGGATTTCGCCTATCCTCCTGCGAGAGGAAACCATTTTCTTAAAGGAAGTAGCAGGCAACGAAACCATCACCATTGATGTGCGATTGCTGAACATGAGTCGCAACGGGTCACGCTGGGGATTTATGAACCGGTTCTTCAAGGAATCGGGTACGCTAGCCGCGAGGTTGGTGGTGGATGGGGCGTGGATGAACCTGGAAACGCGAAAACTCGCCGCACCGCCTGACGAGCTTCTAAAACTCTTTGATCTAGTCGAAAAGTGTGAGGAATTCTCTTGGTTGGAAAAATAAAACCAAAAGTCCATGTCTTACGGGACATGATGACTGTTGGTCTTAGGGGAACGCGTACTGGTTTTTACTACTAAAAAGTCTTTGTAAGAAAACTGATAAACTCCGTGCGCAATTGGTGAAACAGTTTTTCAAATTGCTGAACCCGCTCACGTAGCTTTCCGTCATCCGCCATGGAGCGTCGGTTTACGGCCGTACCATTCTGGCTCACGTTTTCAAACACTTCATGCTCCGCAGCTTTGATGGCATGCTTCAATTCGTCTAGTTCGTTCCGTTGAATGACAAACTGATTTTGAAAATGCTCCACCTGCTTCATGATCTCGGTGCTGGTATTATGGGCAGCGACCTCATCCAACCTGCGACGAAACACCATGAGATCGTCATAATAGAAATCAACCTTGTTCAACCATTCACGATGTTCACTGTGCAAGATTTCAATTTTTGTGGCTTCCATGACTTATGTTTTAAATTACACCACAAAATTGGTTTGCCACCGAAACAAAAAGCATGATAGCCGTCAAAGACTAACCATGATTTATATCATATCACTTAAAGTCTTTACCTATTGACCCATCAC
>JBMTLM010000124.1:0-2867 GCA_049431185.1 Bacteroidia bacterium
CTTTTTGACGGTAGGCATAGGAACAACCTCGTGTGCTAAAGTCCTGGGCACACCCGTACCCCGCTTGGATTTTCCGAAGGCGTTATTTACCGCATGTATTTCGGCCTCTCCGATTTTACCGGCAAGTACCATCAAACATGATTCGGTGAGCGTTTGCTCCCTGTGGAAGCGGCGCAAATCTTCAGCTTGCACCTGCTGAAAGCTATCTTCATCCATGTAAAACCCATACGCATGGTTTTTGCCGAAAAGTGTTTCATTAAAATGAATGCGCGACAACCAGCTTACTTTTTCCCGACTCACTTTCAACTGTTCAATGTTGCGTTGTTTCCACAATGCAACCTCGTCTTCAGGATACGCGGCTTCCTCGAGAACCTCTTGTAAAACCCTCAAGGTTTTTTCAAAAGCCGATCGCATGGCGAAAACAGTCAAGCTTCGGAAGTCCTGGCCGGAATCCACCATGAAATACGATCCCAACCGGTCAAAGGCTTCGGCAATGGCCTTTGAGTCTTTTTTACCTGTTCCCGAATCAATCAGCATATGTGAGCCGATGGCAGTGGCTGCTAAACTCGTATCTCCTACGCCTTTCGGAAAAATCAATTCAAAACGTAACACCTCTTGTTCACCTGCATTAACGGTGTACAGCTGGCATCCATTATCCAAAGGATAAGCCGAAGCCTCGATCCAATTGATTTTATCGGCCAGACTCGGCGTGGGTTGAGTGGTTCTGTCAAGCATGTGCTGCATCATTTTTGCGGTAAATAAACCAAAGTGGAGGAGTTGTTCACGGTAAACGTTTGAGAGGCCACCTCGCGGATCATTTCAGGAGTTGTTTCACGGTAAAGCCGTACCTGGTTGTTGGCTTCGCTCGCATCGCCATTCATCTCGTGAAAACAGAGCGTCAAGGCTCGATTGGCAATGTTGGTTTCACCAAACAAATTGGATGATTCGGCCTTGTTGTGGATTCGCTCCAGCTCATCTTCAGAAATCAGATCCGTTGTGATTTGATTCAATGCCTCGTCCAATGCCTTTTCAGCGTCGGCCACCTGTACGCCCTCCCTGATTTTTCCCTCAGCCACGATCAAACTTGGATCCAATTCACCCAAGGCATAGGCATGGATATCGGTGAATAATTGCTGGTCTTTCACCAATGCATTGTACAGTCTGGCGGACTTACCGGCTGAAAGCACATCTGTCAGCAAATCGGCCGCATGAAACATCTTATCGGTGCGGGGACAACAATGCCAAGCCTTATAAAGGGCGGGGTAGGGCACATGTCCAGATGTTTCCTCCCTGCGCGCTTCCAATTGAGGAGGCTCTGCGACCCAATCGCGCACAGGTTTGATCCCGGCAGGTATGGGGGCAAACCATTTTTCGGAAAGTTCGCGGGCCTTCGCCAGAGATATGTTTCCTGACAAGGCCATGATTGCGTTGCAGGGTACATAAAACCGTTGAAAAAAACTTTTCACATCATCCAACACGGCCTCTTCTATGTGTGCGATTTCCATACCTATGGTGGGCCAGCGATACGGGTGTACTTTGTAGGCCAGCGGTCTCAATTTCAACCAAGCATCGCCATAGGGTTGATTCAGGTAGCGCTGCTTGAATTCTTCCACCACCACATTTCGTTGTACCTCCAGGCTCTTCTCTGAAAAGGCCAATGACAACATCCGGTCTGACTCCAACCAAAATGCCGTCTCTACTTGGTGGGATGGAATGGTCAGGTAGTAATTGGTATAATCGTTATTCGTAAATGCGTTGTTTTCACCGCCTGCGGCTTGCAGCGGCTGGTCGTAGCTGGGGATATTGATGGAGCCGCCGAACATCAGGTGTTCAAACAGGTGCGCAAAGCCCGTTCGCGACGGGTTTTCATTGCGTGCACCCACTTGATACAGAATGTTCATGGCCACCATTTGGGTGGAGTTGTCGGTGTTCACCAATACGGTCAACCCATTGTCAAGGGTGAATTTTTCAAAATGTATCATGAAGCGCAAAGTTCCTTTTTAACATGCAAATATTCATTCCATATTTCCTTGACGATATCCGCCGCAGGCATGATTTTCTTAATGGCGGTAACGCCTTGTCCGATTTCCAACTCACCTTCTTCCAGATCCCCTTCAAACATGCCTTTCTTGGCACGAGCCCTTCCCAAAATGCTTTGCAATTCCTCGATGCTTGCTCCTCTGGATTCGGCATCCGCCACCAAATCATAAAATCGGTTTTTGATCAATCTCACCGGAGTCAGTTTTTTCAAGGCCAACGCAGTTCCACCTTCTCCGGTTTCCATGATTTTGGATTTGAAATGATCGTGCGCAGACGATTCCTCCGAAAGGATAAAGCGTGAACCGATTTGCACGCCATCAGCGCCAAGAGCCATGGCTGCCAACATGGATCTGCCGGTCGCGATACCGCCGGCGGCGATCACCGGGATGTCCACTGCCTGCTTAATGATGGGAATCAGACACATCGTAGTGGTTTCCTCCCTTCCATTGTGGCCTCCGGCTTCAAAACCTTCAGCCACCACGGCATCCACTCCCGCTTGCTGGGCTTTCTGAGCAAATCGTGTGTTGGCAATCACATGAACAACCTTGATGCCGGCGTCTTTCAGTTTTTGAGTCCACGTAGCAGGATTACCTGCCGAGGTGAAAACCACGGGAACCTTTTCGCGGATGATGGTTTCCATATGTTCCTCCAGCGATGGATACAGCATCGGTACATTTACGGCGAAAGGTTTTTGTGTGGCGGCTTTGCATTTCTGAATGTGTTCTTTCAATACTTCGGGATACATGGAGCCCGAACCGATGATACCCAAACCGCCCGCGTTGCTGACAGCCGAAGCCAATCTCCAGCCGCTACACCAGATCATGCCG
>JBMTLM010000124.1:2902-5894 GCA_049431185.1 Bacteroidia bacterium
ACGCATTATCATGCCGGCCTGTATGATTGGATAATCAATTCCGAACAATTGGGTTACGCGATTGGTCATAAGCATCAATTTTTCATGGTTTCTCTAATGTTGCAAAGATGGAAATTCACGGTCAATTTTCAGGTCAATCAGAAAGGCTTCAAAAGAAATTCCAATGGCTTACCTTTGTGGTTAAAGGTCATGAAAACCGTAATTCCAGTAGCCGGTATCGGCACCAAGTTGCGTCCGCATACGCATACGCAACCCAAGGCATTGGTGCCCGTAGCAGGCAAACCCATCTTGGCGCATATTGTCGACTCGCTCATTGAGGCCGGACAACGGGATTTTGTATTCATCATCGGATACTTGGGTGATAAAATCGAATCATTCATCACCGAGCGTTATCCCAATATCCGTTGCAATTTCGTGGTGCAGGAGCCGCGTGAGGGAACGGGACAGGCATTGTGGCTGGCCCGTGATCAAGTGGACCCTGAGGAACAGATGTTGGTGGTTTTAGGAGATACGATTGTGGACTTTGATGTGGAAGCGGTGATCAAGTCCGGTTGTCATGGAGTGGGAGTAAAGAAGGTCGATGATCCCCGAAACTTTGGAGTGGCCGAAATCAATGAAGAAGGTTTTGTCACCCGCTTGCATGAAAAGCCTACCATACCCAAATCCAACATGGCGCTGGTAGGAGTCTACTATTTCCATCGCGCCGGTGACATACTCGGTATCCTGGACTCCATCATCACCGCCGGTGAACGTGTGCGTGACGAATATAACCTGACCGATGCCCTTTCTGTGATGGTTTCCAAGGGATCCCGCCTGCGCGCCTTTCAAGTAGGCAATTGGTATGATTGTGGCAACCGTTCCAGTCTGCTGGAAACCAATGCCGTTTTATTGAAGCGTACATTGACCTCACCGCAGGGATATGCCTTCAACAATACCATCATCATTCCTCCCGTTAGTATTGCTCCCGGTTGCGACATCTCCAACTCCATCATTGGACCGAATGTTTCCATCGGCGAACGCACCATCGTTAAATCCTCCATCATCAGTGACTCCATCATCGGATCCTTCTCCCAATTAGAAACAGCCGTGCTCAACCTTTCAGTGGTTGGCAGCGATTCCTATCTAAAGGGATTAAGCCAAAGCCTCAACATTGGCGACAGTACCGAAATAGACTTCAGTTGAACATGCATCAACCATCAATCAATATCCCAGTGGAAAAAATTAAAAAGGACACCACCGTATTCTCCCTTATTCGGAAGGAGCTGAAACGCCAGCGCCATGGAATCGAATTGATCGCTTCTGAAAACTTTGTCAGCGAACAGGTATTGGAAGCCATGGGTTCCTGTCTTACCAATAAATACGCCGAGGGCCTGCCTGGCAAACGGTACTACGGCGGATGTGAAATCGTAGATCAGATTGAAACATTGGCCATTGAGCGCGCGAAAGTGCTGTTCAATGCCGAATGGGCGAATGTGCAACCGCACTCCGGCGCACAGGCCAACGCCGCTGTGATGTTGGCGGTTTTGCAACCCGGCGATAAAATCATGGGTTTTGATCTTGCCCATGGCGGACACTTGACGCACGGCTCACCTGTTAATTTTTCGGGTAAATATTACAAGACCTGTTTTTACGGAGTGGAGGAATCCACCGGAACCATCGATTACGACAAGCTCGAAGCCAAAGCCTTGCTGGAGCGTCCCAAATTGTTGATTTGTGGTGCGTCTGCGTATTCCCGTGATTGGGATTATGTCCGTTTGCGTAAGATTGCCGATCAAATTGGCGCATTGCTATTAGGCGACATATCACATCCGTCTGGACTCATTGCGCGTGGTTTGTTGAATGACCCATTGCCGCACTGCCATATCGTGACCACCACGACCCATAAGACCTTGCGTGGACCCCGTGGTGGACTGATCATGATGGGCAAGGATTTCCCTAACCCATGGGGTCTTACCACACCCAAAGGGGAAGTTAAAATGATGTCAGCTTTATTGGATGCCGCCGTGTTTCCAGGTACCCAAGGTGGACCGTTGGAGCATGTGATTGCTGCAAAAGCGGTCGCATTTGAAGAGGCTTTGAGTGATGCCTATTTCGAGTATTGTTTGCAGGTGATTCGCAATGCCAAAGCCATGGCTGCTTCGTTTGTAAAGCGAGGATATAAAATCATTTCAGGCGGTACAGACAACCACTTGATGTTGATCGACCTTCGATCCAAATCTATTTCCGGCAAGGCGGCTGAACAGGCCTTGGTGGCTGCCGGCATCACCGTTAATAAAAACATGGTGCCTTTCGATGACAAATCACCTTTTGTCACTTCAGGTATTCGTGTGGGTACCGCCGCAGTGACCACCAGAGGTATGGGCGAACATGAAATGGAATTGATTGTGGATATGATAGACCGTGTGATCGCCGATCCTGAAAACCATGAGCTCATTGATCAAATTTATTCCGAAGTAGAGACGCTCACGGCCCAGTTCCCGCTTTACGCTTGATAGACTTCATCATGCAAACCATCCATAAGCACCTAGTCGTTGGCTTCGTAATCTTATTGTTCTCTTTTGGACAGTTGCGTGCACAAATAGGCGGCGACAACACTTACGAGTTTTTGAATCTTGTTCCATCGGCTCGGATTGCAGCGCTGGGAGGGAAGATGATTCCGGTGCGAGATGGGGATTTGAACCTGGTCATCGGCAATCCGGCATTGCTCAATGCTGCCATGGACAGGCAATTTTCCTTTAGTCACGTGAACTATTATGCCGACATCGATTTCGGTCACGTAGGCTATGCAAGACACATTGGTAAAGGTCAGACGGTTGCTGTCGGAATGCACTACATGGGATATGGTGAGTTTTCGGAACGTGATTTTACGGGAACCGAGATAGGGACTTTCAAGGCTTCAGAATATTCATTGAATTTGACTTATGCGCGGGATCTGCGCGATTCCAGCCTGTCGATTGGTGCCCAACTTAAAACCATTTACTCTGCCTTGGCG
>JBMTLM010000125.1:0-5868 GCA_049431185.1 Bacteroidia bacterium
GTTGTCTGCTGAGCCCCGTTTTTCCATTCAGCCCAACGTCGATTTTCGAGTTACCCGGGGGTACAAGTACCAACAACGTGAAAATGTTGCTGCTGAAAAATCCGTGTTCAACACGGGCAGTGCGGAGCTTCGCTATTCACCGGTTACTTCCGGATTATACACAATGCGATTCAGCGTCATCGATATCAATTACAACGCGGCCGAAAACACTCCCATTGCCTATGAGATGTTGGAAGGACTTCGACCCGGGACCAATCTGACGTGGAGCGTAGGGATTCAACGCAACCTGTCAAAGTCGGTTCAAATCAGCATTAACTACGAGGGAAGAAAGCCGGAGGAGGTCAAAACCATCCACACGGGCACCATGCAGGCACGGGCCTTCTTTTAAACGGTCTATTTCAAATCAATGTGCGTGGACCCCACCATCGCACCTTCGATATACACCTCAATGGTGTATTTGCCTTTGATGTAGGCGGAACCTTTGTTCCAATTGACACATACGGACAATGATTCATTGTCGTAATCAAAAGATTCCTTAACAGTGTACAGCGTGGGCTGATTGTTATATAGAAAGGTTTCGGAGTTGGTGGTCATTACTGCATTATCAGGACTGAGCACCCTTACATAAGCCTCTTTGCTTCCCTTGTCGGTGACCAGGTTTTCCAGTAATGTGAAACAGGTTTTAATGCCGTCTGTGGCGGCGGCCCGGAAAGTTTCCGATTCTTTTCCGCTGGATTTGTATTTCACCCCGATCGCTTTGAGGTTAACCGCTTTTAAAACAGCTCCAGCAGCCACCTTGGTGCTGAGCTTTTGGTTTTCCTGGCTCAGGTTTTCGTTACGGTTCCGCTCAGAGGCCAAGGTGCTATTCAAAGAGGAATTCAAGGCCGAGAGGTTGGCGTTTTCGGCTTTCAATGTGTCGAGTTGTGCCAGGTAAACCTGATTCAATTGCTTCAAACGCTCCAATTCGCCTTTGGCTTTTTCCAACTGAGCAGCATCTCCGGAGTTCAACAAACGTTGAATTTCTTCAATCTTGGCTTTGATTTCATTTTCCCTTTCAGCTAAACGGCCATGAAGACTTTGGTTTTCCCGGTTCGCTTTTTCCAAAACCTCCTTGAGCGTTTTGAGTTCGGACTCCAAGGAATCCTTGGCCGAAAGGGTATTGGTGAGCTCCAGGCTTACTTGGTCTAAATGTTCCTTTTTTTCAAAAAACTGCCACAACAACAATCCGTTCACCCCCAACAAAACAGAGATCACCACCAGGACAATCATCCGTTTGGAGTGCTTTTCTTTTCTCTCGAAATCGCTGAAAGGCAGCTTATTGTCTTCCATTTAAACCGGAATACGCATTAAAAAATTGAGTGGCGAAGTTACTACTTTAGGTAAAGTGGCGCAATAGGTTAGGTAAAGGGAGGCTAAAGATGCTATAGTATCATAGTTTCGGCTCTTTTTTGAGCAATATGAAATCCTATTTCATTGACTTCATCAACCTGTTTTTCCCGGATGTTTGTGCTGGTTGCCGTTCCGGACTCCTACAAGGGGAAAAACTCTTGTGCGTAACGTGTCATCTCGTTTTGCCTAGAACCGGTTTTCATCTACGGAATGACAATGAGGCCATGCGTCGGCTTTATGGTCGTACACGGTTGGAGTCGGTGGCATCGCTTTGGTATTTCAACAAGCATTCTAGGGTGCAACGGCTGGTGCACGAATTCAAATACAACGGTCATACCGATATCGGTGTGATGGCAGGCAAAATGTTGGGACAAGAGTTGCTTGCTACGCCGGGATTTTCCCCAATAGATGCAATCATCCCAGTCCCTTTGCATCCTTCTAAACTTTTGAAAAGGGGTTATAACCAGAGTGAATATTTTGGTGCCGGTCTTTCAGACGCATTGAGGGTTCCCATGATTCCGGATGTTTTGAAGCGAATTTCCAAAGGGGAGTCTCAAACCCGTAAAAGGCGAACGGGTAGGGGCCAAAGTGTGGAAGGGGCATTTCAGGCGGTTGCCGACAAGATTGTTCCAGGTCATTTGCTGTTGGTGGATGATGTGATGACCACGGGAGCCACGTTGGTTTCGTGCGCCTCGCCTTTACTAAACTTTCCGGGGGTGAAGTTGAGTGTGGCCACCATGGCATACGCTCGCCGTTAATGGCTATTTTTGTCGAGCTACTCCAAACCCCATGGCAGAGGAACTAAACGTGCCTTCTTTAACATTATCTCGATCACAACGATATCAGGAACTGGTTCCTCAGATTGCCGCTTTGGTCGGGCCGGAAAGGGATTTAATCGCCAATTTGGCCAACATCAGCGCCGCTTTGCAACAAACATTTGCATTTCACTGGGTGGGTTTTTATCTGGTGAAGGAGGAGGCTTTGGTCTTGGGACCATTTCAAGGCCCCGTAGCCTGTACGCGCATCGGTTTTGGCAAAGGTGTTTGCGGCACCGCATGGAGCGAAAAGCAGACCATCGTAGTGCCCGATGTACATGCGTTTCCCGGACATATCGCTTGCAGCGCTTTGTCGCGTTCAGAGATCGTATTGCCTGCGTTTCGAAACGGTGAAGTGTTCCTGGTGTTGGATATCGACAGTGAACAGGTGAATTATTTCAATTCGGATGACGAGACGTATCTTCGTGAAATCATACAAATCATCGAACGAATGTGATGGCTGCCATGAGGTGGATTACGATTCCCTTGATATGCTTGCTGGTCTCCTGTGCCAACAAGGTAACTCCCACCGGCGGAGCTAAAGACACCGATCCACCCAAGGTGCGTGAAACCGTGCCCGAGCAAGGCACCACATCCTTCAATGCCCAGAAGATCACCATTGCATTTGATGAATACGTTCAGATCAAGGATGCTTCCCGCCAGGTGCTCGTTTCGCCGCCTGTTTTTCCGAAACCCGTGATTTCCGTTCAAGGTAAAACGGTCAAGGTCGAGTTTGAAAAACTATCGGACTCCACCACTTATGTGATGGATTTCGGTAATGCCATTGTGGATGTGAATGAAGGCAACCCGTTATCAGGATATCGTTTTGTTTTTTCCACGGGCATGGCGCTCGACACACTGGTAGTGGAAGGCAAGGCATACGACATGACAACCGGAAAACCCTTGAAGGGGGCGTTGGCCATGCTCTATGATGCCCAAATCCCCGATTCGGTGATGGTTTTACGCACTCCGGATCATTTTGCCCGCTGCGATGAAAAAGGGCGGTTTCGTATTGAATATGTGGCCCAGGGCTCCTATCGTTTGGTGTTGTTAATGGAGAAGACGGAAAACTATCTTTTGGATGAACCAGACGAGTTGGCCGGCTTTTCGAGCAATATCATCACGTTGCCTACCGAAGTGATACAGGAGGTTTGGGCTGCACCGCAGCCACCTCCGGCTTTGCGCGTGATCTCATCCACCCTGATTCCTCCGGCAACACTGATGACGGTGTTTAACACCGATGCTAGAAAAACGGTGCTTGACGGACTGAACGTTTCACTTAGGAATGCAACAACCCATTACAATGTTACAGGCGATACGGTCAATGTGTTTTTAGACAGAATTCCCGATTCTTTACCGATATCCCTGATCATTCGACATGAAGGAACGGTTTTAGACACCGTTGCATACAACACTCGGTCTAATACCAAGTCGGGAAGTAACGATCAAACCTTGAAGCCCGAGTTACTGTTGGACAAATACGGCGATGCCGATCCGTTGTTGATTTGGCAACTGCCCACGCCCATACGTTCAATCGATCAACTTAAGTTCCGATTGATGATGGATAGCGTTGAGCAAAAAATTTCCAACGCTTCTATTGCCGGTGATTCCTTGTCCATAACGATGCCCAAGCCACTGATGCCTGGAAAATATGCGGTTGCCTTTTATCCTGGGGCCGTAACGGATAGGTATGGGCGCCAAACCGATTCCACCGTTTTTGTTTTCGAAATTCCTGCCGAGAAATCACGAGGCACCATTCGTTGCAAATTCAAAAACCCGCCGGCGACTAACGACTTGGTGCAGCTGTTGGATGATCAATCCAAACCGGTTAGAAGCATGAAGGCTTCAGCGGAAATGGAATTCAAATCATTGCCTCCAGGCAAGTACCGGATCCGTTTGCTGAAGGATCTCAACGGCAATGGTGTTTGGGATACCGGTAATATCCGTAAAAGCATCATGCCGGAGCCGCTGTTGTATCATGAAGGCGAAATCACGGTTCGTGGCAACTGGGATGTGGATGTTGAAATGACTTTTTAGGAACCAAAATGCCAATCGAGCGAAGAGAGCCACTTAAAAAAGTACAGGTTGTTTGTGCGGTCATTGTTTTTGAAAGGCGCGTGTTGGCTGTAAAGCGTGGTAGCCAAATGAAGATGCCGGGCAAATGGGAGTTTCCGGGAGGTAAAATGGAGACGGGGGAAACGCCTGTGCAAGCAATCGTTCGTGAAATCCGGGAAGAGCTAGACATGCATATTTCAGTGTTGGATGCGTGGTCTGCGGTTCGGCATGATTATGGAGATTTTCAGATTGAGTTGATGCCGTTCCTTTGCACAACGACTGACCCTCAGCCCGTTTTAACCGAGCATGAATCCTTTCAGTGGCTGGATCAAAATTCCCTTTTTGATCCCGATTGGGCTGAAGCCGATTTGCCTGTTCGCGACCGTGTGGCCATGTGGCTTGTAAATAATTGAAAATCAATCACTGGCAACGGGTTCTATTTTACCCATAATTGACAATGGTTCTTTTTTTATGGGCTATCCGTTTGTATTTTAGCACCATGATTTCACACTCGGTCTTCAAACTATAAGAACAGACCGTTTGTTTATCGAACTGAAAATCCAATAAAAATCCCATGAATTCAATTTACAGGACCCTTTGCGTGGTCGCCTTCGTATGTCTTCCTTTAGGAACCTTTGCTCAAGGTCCGCATGATCACCACAGCAAGTGCCTGGCTCATTACATGTATGAGCAACAGATGGCCAACGATCCGCAGTTTGCTGCCAATCAAGCGCAATTGGAGGCGGAGACCGCAGCCTATACCCAGGATTATCTACAACGCAAAGCGGATGGATCCAATCAAAGAGGAACGTCTGTTGTAAGAATCATTCCGGTGGTGTTTCACATCATTCACGAGGGTGGTTCAGAAAACATTTCCAAAGCTCAAATCCAAAATCAAATCGATATCCTGAACCAGGATTTTCGTCGACTCAATGCCGATACCACCAACACACCCGCGCCCTTCAAGCCGCTATCTGCAGACGTTGAAGTGGAGTTTCGCTTGGCAACGCTGGATCCCAATGGCAACTGCACCGACGGTGTGGTGCGTGTCAGCAGTCCGCTCACCAATAACGCACGCGACAATGTGAAGGCGGTTAGCTATTGGCCAAGCAACAAATACCTCAACATATGGGTGGTTAAGACCATTCAAAACCTCAGCGGTTCGTCTGGGATCGTTTTGGGTTTTGCCCAGTTTCCAGGGGGAAGTGCCGCTACCGACGGTGTGGTGTTGCGGCATGATTATACTGGTGACATCGGTACGGCGGCTAACTCCGGGAATGCCGGTCGTACCGCAACGCATGAGGTGGGCCATTGGTTGAACCTTCGTCACATCTGGGGCGACGCTACGTGCGGAAGTGATTTCGTGAGTGATACGCCGACCCATTTTGGAGCTAATCAAAGCAATTGTCCCTCTTTCCCTAAGTTATCCAATTGCAGCGGTAATGGTGCCAATGGCGACATGTTCACCAATTACATGGATTACACCACAGGCGAATGCCAAAACATGTTTTCCTTCGGACAAGCAAATCGCATGAATGCCGCGCTCAGTTCTTCCATCAGCGGAAGAAACAATTTGTGGTCCACAGCCAACCTCAATGCCACCGGCACC
>JBMTLM010000126.1:0-5852 GCA_049431185.1 Bacteroidia bacterium
CCAAAAGTCACCACCGTGCTCATCCCTACTTCGCACCCGTCAACACCGGTTACCTGGAGCGTGATCACGTAAGTGCCAGGGTTGGCATAAGTATGACTCGGATTCGGATCCGTTGAGGTAAAACCATCACCAAAATCCCATGAATAGCTTCCAACCATTGGTCCACCCGGAGCGATCGATACGGTGTAAGGACCACAAGGTGAAGCGGTGATGGCAACCAAAGGAAAAGTGTCGGCTTGTACGACCCTTACAATGGCAAATGGGTTGTAGGTTCGAGAGCAGCCACCAGCCATAGCCGTTTGTAAGGTAACCGTGTACAATCCAGGAGCCGTGTAGGTGTGAACGGGGCTTCTAACGGATGCTGTACCGCCATCACCGAAATTCCAGGACCACCAATTGTTAGCTGGGTTGGGGGCCGTGAACCCAATCACTCCGGGAGGCAAACAAACCACCATGGTATCAGGTACCACATAGGGCGCCGTATCCGCCACTACTTTGATGTAGGCGTTTTTGGTTAAGGTGTCTTTACATCCCTGAGGGGAGGTTACAATCAAGGTGACATTATAGTTACCAGTAGCATTATAGGTATGGGATGGGTTTCGCAATACCGAGGTATTTCCGTCGCCAAAATTCCAACTCCATGTTGTTGCCAAAGGACTAGATGATCCTGTGAAAACAACAGGCAGCGGGGCGCAACCGGTAGTTGGATTGCCGGTAAAGAAAGCCGTAATCGTATGAGCCGTTACATTGATTTGTTGTGATGCAGTAGCCGAGCAGCCATTGGGTGAGGTGGCCGTGAGCATTACTGTATAATTTCCGGTTGTAGCATAGCTACTGGAAGCAGATGAAGTGGTTGCATAGGATCCGTTGCCGAAAGACCAGTTATAGGTATTGGTACCAGCGGTGGTGTTGGTAAAAGGAACCAACACTGGAGAGCAAGCAACGGTGTTGCCTACGCTAAAAGAAGGAACAGGCGCTGCATTAACAGTGATGTAATTAGGCAGTGAAACCGAAGTGGTACAACCTGAATTGGTAATGACAGTCAATGACACATTATAAATTCCCGGTTGCTGGTAGGTATGGTTAGGGTCTTCGGAGGTGGCGGTATTACCGTCTCCAAAATTCCACAACCATGAAGCCGCGTCTGGGGTGGTACTGTTAAATTGTGCATTGAATGGTGCGCAACCGGATTGACTGTTAACACTCACAAGGGGAGCAACAGGAGGTGCAATGGTGATCAGATTGTTGTTGGTGATGGTATCTGTGCAGCCATTGGCAGAAGTTACCACCAGGGTAACTCCGAATGTACCATATTGACCGAATACTAAGGCAGGGTTGGCTTGATTGGTAACAAATCCGTTGGTGAAAATCCACTGATGTGATGTGGCACCTAAAGCTGCAGAGCTGAATTGAAAAACGGTGGTGCTATCGCACGCATTTTGACGATTTACGGTAAAATTGGCAACAGGATCCGGATAAATGGTAATCAGTGCGGCTTGTGTTAAAATACGCGTACAACCAAACGAGTTGGTTGCAATAAGTTTCACGGTATAGGTCCCTGGACTTCCATACGAATGGGTTGGGTTCAAAGCATTAGAAAAATTACCATCACCAAAATCCCAAGTGTAGGTATTACTGCCGGGAGTGGTATTGGTAAACTGAAATGTGTTTCCTGTTTGACACCCAGTGGTTGTATTTACGGTAAAATTGGGAAGCGGGCTGGGAGCTACCACAATGTAGTTGGTCATCACCATGGTGTCACGGCTCGAACCATTTATGGCAATGAGGGTTACCGTGTAAGTACCAGGGGAGGTATAAACCGTATTGGGGTTATTGGCTAGTGTGGAAGTGTTACCATTTCCAAACATCCAATAGTAACTAGTGGCATTGGAGGAGAGGTTTGTGAAACTCACCGTGAGCGGCACACAACCTGAAGTTACAGTGGCATTGAAGTTGGCTGTTTGGGCGCTACCGGACTGGGGAATCACGGAAGCCAGAACCAACACAATGGCAGCAAAGCTCGTTTTTAGGGCAAGTAATGCCCTGGTTAGTTGTTCCATCAGTTTTCATTTTACAGCCTACCGGGTTACAGTTCCATCCAAAACCAGGCAGGCCGGGGTTAATACTCGTAATTACTTCAGATCAGGGTTGCCTTTGGCATAGTTGGTCTTATTATCAAAACTGGATCCCTGGTTGATGATGGTCGATGTGGCCGAAAACAACTGGAGACCGTCGTGAGTAATCTTTTTAACGCGGTAATAAGCGAAACCTGCGGGAGGAGTAGTATCCATCCAGCTGTAGAATAATTCCATATCGCTAGAAACACCTTCCTTCACTCCTACCGATTCAAAGCTGTGACCATCGGCAGAACGCTCAACGATATATATGCAATCGTTGGCCTCATTCTTGGCAGTCCAATTCACGAACACCTTGCCCGAATTGAAGATGGTGGTGTAGTTGTTGATGTTGGCAGTGTTTTGCAAACCGGATTGCACCAAAGGGTTAGAAGATGCCTGCTGGGCAAAAGATGCAACATTTGCACAGATCACAAAAGCAAACATCATCATGGCTGAACGCGTGGTCGAATGGGTCGAAGTTTTCATTTGATTTTTTTTAGTTAAGGTATTTGTTGGAAGTTGGGTGAGGTGATCAATTTTTGGGGATTTCTTTCGAGCCAGGTCTTTCGTGTTTATGACCGGCTTTCAATGGTCCTTGCATGCATCCTTTAACGTGGGTTTTTCGCGCAGGGTTACAGTTTTGATCACTAATGATTTATAAAACTGAATACCAATGCTTTATGCACCTATTTAAAGCACCTCACCCGATGTATATATAGAGGTGTGCCTTACCGGTATTCATTCAAAAAAACGATCAAAAAGAAATGAAACCTTACATCATTGCCTGCGTAGAAAACCCCGATTCATTGAGCAAAAACATTCAAAACAACACCATGGATATCTTAAACAAGACCATCAAGAAATTAAGCGACGCCGAATACCAGGACCTTTTGATGCAGGTTTCAGGTAAGAAGAAAAACAAACCCTACATGGTTTTGGAAACCACCCGCAACCGTGATATAGAGGACTCGGAAATGATGGATTTACTGCAGGTAAATGCCAGTGCATATTATACCCTCAAGTCGAGATTGAACTCAAAAATAGCATCCATTCTTTCAAAGAATGTACGCAATCCCATCAGTATTTTGATGGATGAGGTCACTCGCGTCCCAGCGCACTTGTTCGGAACCAATAAGGAGTTTTCCATTCGCGCACTCAAAGAGTTGGAAAAGCAACTGATCGAATATGATTTGTCGTCTGAACTCATCGTGGTTTACAAAACCCTTTCTCAGCTTCATATGTATGACGCCGAATTCGACCACTATGACAAGCTATACAAGAAACATGTTGCCTTTTCCTTAGCGGTTTCAAAAGCGGAGGGACTGTATTATCGTTACATTACAAAGTTCGGCAAACAGCTGCTGAGCCCGGAAAAATCCACCTTGAATGATATGGAGAACATTCGCAAAGAAATGTTCAACATCTGTGACCTATACGACTCGCACCGGTTATTCGTACTATATAACATCGTGAGCATCTATCATATGTTGCTTACTGAAAACGACCAGGAGAGCTTGCGATCAAAGGAATTAGAGGTAGAAAAGACCTTGAATGAGATGAGCCGTATCTTTAACAAGTATGACCTCGACACCTTCTATCAACATGTGAAGCCGTTAACGGACCTGTTGTCTTTCGAGTACTATCAAAAGGCAGGCAATCAGATCCGCGCCAACCACTACCACGACCGCTCCATTGAACACATGGAAGATCTTTGCCAGATGCACACCATGTCGTTCCATGTTGCACGTTTCATGGAGGCGAAATTGGAAAAATATCTTGCCGACGGGAACCTTGACTCCCTCACCAGGTTTTGCGATCGCTTTGCAATCAGCCTTGACATCGATATCAATGAGACCTATCAATTCGTTACTTGGAAAAAGTTCCTTTCCGCGTGTAGGTTCTACCAGCGAGACAACATGGGGGCTGCCAAAACCATCAACGACCTCCGGAACCGTATGTCCTTGAAAAATCACTTCCGCACGGACGTGGAATGCAGACTCTTCCAAGCATTGCAATATTGCATGGTGGGCGAAGACGGTTTGTGCATGCAGATCATCTCCAGCTTGAAGAGGCAGATCCGGGACAATGATACCGATTACGACAATGCCCAGCTGTTCATGAAAATCCTCAAGACCGCGATGAAGCCAGCCGATTTCAGGAAGAAGGTAAAACGAATTGGGGAACTTTGGTCCGAATTCAAGGAAACTGGAAAAAGCGGTTTACCCATGCTCACGTTCCTGCAACTAGATGAGGCTTCCATCCGAAAAATGGCAAACCCCATCAAAGAATAAAAAAACAAAGGAAATCAAATAGCCTCGAGGTACTTTTCACTCAACGGCTTGTTGAGATACTTGTACACGTGGGGGTTCACAGAAGCGCGATTGATATCGTCGGGACTGATGGAAGATGAAAGAACAATGACCCTCGCCTTTGACTTGACGGTATCGTTGAGTTGAGCGAAGTCATTCAAAAAGCCAAACCCATCTTTGACCGGCATATTCAAATCCAAAAAAATCACATCGGGTACCTGTTCGGCACTGGCAGAGGCCTCCCTTAGGTAATCCAAGGCCGCATCTGCAGAAAACTTGACCACTACATTAGCCGAAAAACCTGAGGAAACAATAATCCTTTCATTGATAAAATTGTCGATTTCGTTATCATCGACCAAAAGGACATGCTCAAATCTGGCCATTTAATAGTTAATTACTAATTGTTTAGTAGTGGTGATGGGCGGAATCGAACCGTCGACCTAAGGATTTTCAGTCCTGCGCTCTACCAACTGAGCTACATCACCAGCCTGAATTCTCAGAATGGGTGCAAAGTTAGTTTTTTTTTGGATTGCAAAATGACATCATCAGTCATTTGTTCTAAATCCTAAAAATGAGCGCCTTGGTCTGTATTTTTGCATCAAAACACAGAAAGTGCGGTCTTTGGTAATTGATGCGGGAAACACCCTGATTAAAGGGGGCCTTTTTGATGGCGATACATTAGTCCAACGTTTTCAGGCCAAAGGCAAATCCATACACGACTTTGTAATTGACATCTCGCGGCTGCCTGTTAAGCCCGATTGCGCATTGGTTTCCTCGGTGAGAGCCGACACTGAATCGTTGCTGGATGCTTTGAAAGACTTAACCATCAGCCAAGTGCTATCGTTCCGCAGTGGGTTGAAATTGCCCATCAAAATATTGTATAAAACCCCTGAAACCTTGGGAACCGACCGAATAGCCAATGCCTGTATGGCTTCGGTGATTGCCCCCGGCACCCATTGTTTGATCATTGACATCGGCACCTGCATCAAATTTGACTTTGTTTCTGAAGGTGTTGATTATTTGGGAGGATCCATATCCCCCGGAGTAAAAATCAGGTACAAAGGACTGAGCAGTTTCACGGGACGGCTGCCTTATTTCAAAAAGATGCTGGATGAATTCCCCGATTTAATAGGAACCTCCACGGAAGCCTCCATCAGGTCAGGTGTAGAAAACGGGATCCTATCTGAGATCAACGGATTGATATCCGTCTATGAATCCAGATTTAAACATCTCAAAATCATCCTGACCGGTGGCGATGCCGAAAGATTCCATTCTCGACTCGAAAAAAATAGCATCTTTGTTGATCCCGACCTCACCCTTAAGGGATTGTATCAAATACTGAAAATCAATGCCTAACTATCCTAGGAACCTCTATTGTTTTTTAACCTTTGCGTTCCTTTTAATGTTGCAGGCCCCCATTACCTTG
>JBMTLM010000127.1:0-5837 GCA_049431185.1 Bacteroidia bacterium
GCGCCAACATGTTTCATCAATCAGATACCATGCCGGGCTGCGAACTGGTATATCCGCCCTATTGGATCAAATATATTAACGGCGTAAAAATCGGTTTCATCGGTTATACCGATCATTTGATTCCAAAAAGACAGTCGCCTGCCTACAGTGCAGGACTCACCTTTGAACATGCCGATAAGAGTGTACAAAAATACGTGACCATGTTGAGAGAAAACGAAGGCTGTGCTGCCGTCATTCTCGCCACCCACATGGGACTTGCCCAACAAGTCGGTTTGGCCAATAATCCCGTTTGCCAAGGCGTGGATCTGATCATTGGTGCCGACACGCATGAGCGCGTACGTGAACCAATCCAAGCCAAATACTGCAAAGTGGTGGAGTGCGGTGCATTCGGTTCTTTTTTGGGTAAGCTTGATCTACAATTTGAAGGTGGCGTACTGAAAGGCATGGATTACCAGTTGTTGGATGTTGACCCGGTGCAATACCCAGCCGATTCCGAGATTCAAAAAATGGTTCAAGAGATTTCAGAGCCTTTCAGGGATTAGAAAAAAGTGATTGGTATCAGCACCACTCCTTTGGTTCGATATTTTGTATTGGAGACGCCGATGGACAACCTCATCACCGACGCCATCATGTGGAAATTCAAGCCTGACTTGGCTTTATCCAACGGATTCCGATTTTGCCAGCCATTGAATGTGGACCCGAAAACAGGTCAGGCCGAAATCACCAAGGAGTTCTTGTGGAATATGCTTCCGGTAAACAGCGAGGTGAAATCAGGAATCGTAACCGGAGCCCAGATTTGGGATTGGTTGGAAAAGGAATTACAAAACGCTTTTGCGAAAGACCCATCAAAGCGTTTTGGAGGATGGTTTGTTCGCTACAAGGGCATGGAAGTGAATTTCACCATAGGCAACGAGTTTGGCAGCCGCGTTAATCGTGTGAAAATTGGCGGACAAGATCTGGACATGAAGCGCGACTACACCATTCTGGCGTGTGAACGCGAAGGAGATCCCGACGATACGATTTGTAGGATGGAACAAGTGCGTCAACCTAAGTTAACCGGTTTGTTTATGCACGATGTGATCGAACAATACTTGAAAGAAAACTCACCCGTGGCACCGAAAACGGAAGGCCGTGCGGTGGCTACAGATCAACCGGCAACCTTATTGACTCAGTTGCAAGGCACCACATACGAATTCAGATAGGTCTTAGCTGAATATCAAATTGTTGCCTGTTTTCATTTAACCACATATTTGACTTCTTTACATGTGATTTTTATCACTGTTTAATAATGATACAATCATTTAACTTTACACCTCGAAATCCATTTTATATCAACTCTTTTTAAACCAACTGAGTGCTTAAATGAAGTTTGTTTTTGTTTTCATATTAATGATTGCTGTAAACCTTAGAATTGTTGGACAAACAGCTGAAATTACAGATAGTACTATTATTGTAGGAATGGTTAAAAATGATTGTTATGTTAGTAAAAATATTGGCTCAACTTGTTCAGTAGGTTATGATAGAAAACTCGAACCTAAGTCAATTGTATTTGTAAGGGGAGCTAAAGCTTGCCAGAACAGTTATTCTTCCGAAGATTTTTTTGAAATTATTTTCAAAAAAAACATATATTTTATTGAAAAAGACAACCTAGTCATTTCCAAAGATTTTTCATACTCAGACCTTGTTTCATTAAGTGAAGAACAAAAATTGAGCTTCGCCAATCATTCGGATGAGATTGCAGAACTACATAGACTAGAAACCATCAAAAAAGCTTTGGATTTTCTTGAAAAATCTAAGTCAGCCGGCATTGTTGTTTTTGATTGGTCATTTTACGATGAAAGTGAATATACAGAAGGAACGAGTGTAAAAATTCAAGTATACAATCCTACTGTGAAAACAATAAAATATTTATGGTTTAATTTTATTGGATATAATGCGGTAGATGACAAGGTAATTCAAAAAGGGGTTAGCACGATTACTAAAAAAGCAATTGGACCCATTGAGAGTGATGAAACAGGAACATATCAATTCGAATATGTTTGGTTTACTGATATCGTAGAAAAAATGAAAATAGCTAGTATCAAAGTGCAATACATGGACGGCTCAATAAAAACTGTTACCAACACTGAATCAATTACATTAAGTAAGGAACACAAGGACGCATTAAGTGATTAATTGTTAAAACAAAAATTTAGATACATGAAAATAGAACAGATTTATACCGGATGTTTGGCCCAAGGAGCCTATTACATCACATCCAACGGCGAAGCCGCCATCATTGATCCGTTGCGCGAAGTACAGCCGTACTTAGATCGTGCCGCAAAGGATGGCGTAAAAATCAAATACGTTTTTGAAACACACTTCCATGCTGATTTCGTTTCAGGACATTTGGATCTGAGCAAAAAATCAGGCGCACCGATAGTGTACGGTCCGAATGCCAACCCCGAATTTGATGCCATCATTGCAACAGACAGACAAGAATTCAAGATCGGACATGTCACCATCGTAGCGCTTCACACACCGGGTCACACGATGGAAAGCACCACGTATTTGTTGCGAGATGAAAACGGTAAAGATCACGCCATCTTCAGCGGAGATACGTTGTTCTTAGGCGATGTAGGACGCCCTGACCTTGCTCAGAAGGCCGCTCATATGACGCAAGAGGAGTTGGCCGGTTTGCTGTATGATAGCCTCATGAATAAAATCATGCCGTTATCCGATGATATCACCGTTTATCCTGCACACGGTGCGGGAAGTGCCTGTGGTAAAAACATGATGAAAGAAACGGTTGACACGCTAGGCAATCAGAAGAAAATGAATTATGCCTTGAATCAACCGAACAAGGAATCGTTCATCAAAGCCGTTACCGACGGACTGCTACCTCCCCCAGCCTATTTCCCACTGAATGTGGCCATGAATAAAAAAGGATACGCCAGCATTGATGAAGTGATGAAAAAAGGTATGACGGCGATGCATCCTGACACTTTTGAGCAAGCAGCCGATTTATCCGGCGCGTTGATCCTCGATACACGCAGTGCGGATGATTTTGCCAAAGGCTTCGTCCCGCAGAGCGTAAACATCGGCATCAAGGGTGACTTTGCCCCATGGGTAGGTTCGTTGGTAGGTGATGTGAAACAAGAGCTGTTGCTCGTTACGGAACCTGGCATGGAGGAAGAAACGGTGACCCGATTGGCACGTGTGGGATTCGACCATGTGATTGGTTATTTGCAAGGAGGTATTGATGCCTGGAAAAACGCCGGCAAGGAAGTAGATACCGTCAATCGCATCACACCAGAGCAATTCAGTCAATCATTTAAAGAAAAAGAAAGTGTTGTGGTGGATGTTCGTCGCGAGAGCGAATACGCAGCCCAACATGTTGACGAAGCTTACAACAAGCCCCTGGCCTACATCAACGATTGGATCAACACCATCGACCCCAAACAACACTTCTTCCTGCATTGCGCAGGAGGGTATCGCAGTATGATTGCGGCATCCATGTTACAAGCCAGAGGGTATCGCAACTTCAGCGAAGTAGCTGGCGGCTTCAATGCCATCGCCAAAACCGAAGTGCCAACCACTGATTTTGTTTGCCAAAGCAAGGTGATGCCGGCTTAAAATAATTTTCGCATTTTAATAGATCAAAAAAAGCCGCTTGTATTTGAAACAAGCGGCTTTTCATATTATTCCACAACCATCCGGGTGGATTTTCTGATTGCACCCTGGTCAATGACCACCGCATATACACCAGGAGCGTGGCGACCAATGTCAAATGACATCTGTTCCAAACCTTGTATTGAATCAACCTCCCTATGGAAAACCAAATTGCCTCTCAAATCAAAAATTCGAATCACGAGCGATTGATCTGGTTGGAATCCGTTAACTGACAGGTTGAACATCCCTGAATTGGGATTGGGCCATATGCTGACGATGCTTTCGTTTTCAATCACGTTTGTTGGCTCAGCACGCAACAAATTGATATTGGTGACCAAAGCGATTCCGGTGGCATCAAGATTGTTGGAAGCAAGATTTCTCGCATTGGTTGCCACCAAAGGAATGGCGTTGCTTCCTGTAAACAATGCCGTTTTATCGAAGGCGTAAACCGTATCGGCCGTATTATCAACGACCAATACACGGGTACCATCGACCACCAAGCCCAATGAATTTCCCAAGGAGACTCCGCTGGTTTTTTGCATGGCGCGAGAACGCACAATCGTACCGGTAGCTCCAATCGGATAGCGGAAAATGGTTTTAGTGGCGCCATTATCCAACACATAAAAGAAGCTTCCATCGGTAGCGACGGCCTCAGCGGTGCTGTTTTGAGTAGCCAGATTCTTCTTGGCAAATGCATTTAAATTCGTGGTGCCACTAAATGCCTGCGACAACAAATAAGGGTACAGCGCACGACCTTGTTTATCCAAAACATATAAGGTGTCTGCAACAGTTATCACACCGGTGGAGGGCTTGAGGGCAGCACCTGTGTTGCTTCTCAAGTTCCTGGACCTGGTAGAGGTTGATCCGGCTTGCGTAGTCCTGTAAACCCTTCCCACATTTACACCATCCACCACGTAACCGTTGGAGGCAGTCATATGCACATCAGCCGCATTGGTGTTACCATTCAATGTAGCCGTGGAAAGCGGACTGCTTGAAATGAAGACAAACGAAGAGTCATAGTAATACACAGCATTGTCAACGATGTCACTGACCACATATCTTGGTGCACCGGCAACCAATGTCACCTGAATGGTGATGCCGTTGGATGTGGCAGGACTTCCAGTTACGCAGTTGGCATTACTGGTCATCACACAAGTCACCACATCACCATTTGCCCACGCGTTGTTTGAATAGGTGCTGCTGTTGGTCCCGACAATCAAACCATTCTTTCTCCATTGATAGGATGGCGTTGAACCTCCGTTTATAGCCGAAGCGGTGAATACTACATTGGTATTGGCTGTTATGGAACCGGAAGGATTGGATGTGATGGACACGGAAGCCGTTACAGTGGGATTTACCGTTACAGAAACTCCTGATGCAACGGCCGTGCATCCCGCTGCATTGGTAACCGTTACCACATAATTTCCTGAATTGGCAACTACAATCGATTGGGTACTTGCCCCTGTGTTCCATACGTAGGAGGCGCCGGCAGTTGCGGTCAGGGTAACACTACCACCTTGACAGAAGACGGTTGGGCCATTCGGTGTTATAGCGGCTGTGAAAACGGCTGGCTGTGTAATGGTAACGGTGGATTGCCGAGAACATGTGCCGTTGGTTACAGTAACCGTGTAGTTTCCTGCACTCAGATTGTTGATGGTGGCGGTAGTGGCACCGGTATTCCACTGATAGGTAACTATACCTTGAGAGCCGGCAACCACTGCAGTGGCAGACCCGTTGCTTCCTCCGTTACACGATACATTCGTTTGGTTGAATGAAATGCTGAAGTCAACCACCGTTACAACAAAGCTGCATGAGGTGACATTGCCTCCGGCATCGGTAGCCGTATAGGTAACAGTGTTGTTTCCGAGTGGCAAGTTGGAGCCAGGCTGGAAATTGCTGCTCACAGTAAATGAACAATTGTCGGTGAAGGAAGGTGCCACCCACGACACCGGATTGCATGAAGTGAACGCAGCGGGACAATTGGAAAGAACCGGAGCTTGGTTGTCGATAAAAGTGAGGTTGGTGGTGATTGTACTGTCACATCCGTTACTGGCCGTGAGCGTAGTGACGTATGTCCCTGCAGCGGTTACAGATTGTCCGTTGGGTAACAGGTAGGATGTGCCTGGGCATGCATTGGCATTCACCGTAGTTGAAATGGCGGAACCAACAGTTACTGTCTGTGAAGC
>JBMTLM010000128.1:0-5836 GCA_049431185.1 Bacteroidia bacterium
AGCGGCGAAATGCACAAGTAGCGCATCTTGGTTTGGAAGTCAGGGTCTGGAATCACCTCATACGTCTTGGGCAACAGGTTCATTTTACCAACTTCAATGTGCGATTGGTCGAAAATCAAACGGACCAAGGCTTCGGCGTGCTCGTTGCTGGTGCTAGATATCACCAAGGTGATTTATGAAGATAGAAATCTCATGAATCCGTTGGTGATTTTAGAGGTTCCTTTTAAGGATGAGAAGTTGAATACCGATCGGTCGGAGTGGGCTTGATCCATGAGACTTGACAGTCCGTCGGTCAGGAGTTTTTGATGGTGCAGAGGGATAGAGTTGGCTGACGTGTTCTCCCTAAGAAAAGAAATCTTGATTCTCATGAATGTTGGTTTTTTGGTTTACTTATTGATTTTTAATGCTATCTGATAGTCTGGAGCACTGAAAATAATTGTGGTCAAGCATGATTTCTCGTGCAAATACCCTGAAGGTTGTTAGGGTCAAAAGATATTTGAAAAACCTAAAATCGGACATAAGGCGGCCTGAATAAGTAGACACAAATGACTACGGGCAGATTCCGTGCTTCAAAGATAATTATTTAATGTAAACTTAATGAGCAGACTATTTAATGCGGTTTATTTCAAAATCGGCTACCAAGGGTAGGTGGTCACTCAAGCGTTTTTTGGGGGTTAAGTAGGATTTGATTTGAAAATGGTCGCTGTAAAGTATGTAATCAATTCTAAGTCCGGGCAAAGGTCCCGCATAAGTGGCTCCAACTCCATGGCCTTTGGCAATAAAGGCATCTTGAAGATTCGATGATATGGTTCTATAGGTATAAGAGATTGGAGGGTCGTTAAAGTCGCCACAAACCACTATGGGCATTCCATCACCTGCAATATGATTGGCAATTGCATCGGCTTGTTCTTTACGGTAGGAATAGGCACGCTTGATGAGTTTCAAAAGCGAGAAGGCTTTAGTGAGTTTCGAAAAGGTGTCCTCTGGTTTTGATGGGTTTTCAATCAAGTCATAATCATCGGATTTTAATCTGATAGATTGCAGATGGCAATTGTAAACCCTGATGGTGTCCTTGTCGGAGGTTTTGAAATCGGTGAACATGGCCAAATTCGTTGATTTTCTCTCCTGTTGGATGATACCCTTCTCGATGATGGGATACTTGGAAAAGGTCGCTAAACCATATTGGTCGGAAGTGAATTTGGTTATGGAAATCTCCGTGTGGTAATAAGGCATTCCGGTAATTTCCTTGATCGCGTCAATATTATTGTGGTTTTCTCGGTGCTTGGAGGTGAAGAATTCCTGAAAGCATATGATGTCAGGGTCTAATTCTTGAATCGTCTCAAAAATTCTTTGTCGCGTTTCATTGCCTTCCGTCCAATTGTAGAGATCGAACACCCTGACATTAAATGAAACTATCCGAATTTCATGACTTTGTTTTGGAGCAGGCATGGCATCCTTGCCAGAGAAAAAATCAGGTTGAAAGACCGATCCAAGCTGCACCAGCGATATCAATAGTGCTAACAATGGAATGACACTGAACCTGGGTTCTATGAAAATCCAGCACAAAAACGATGTAGCATTGACTAGGAACAACGGTAAGAACAATAGTCCAGAAAGGGCTATAGCCCAATATTTGGAAGGATCTGGCAAATTCGACAAACTAGCAACTATGGTTGCAATCGATATGAAGACAGCTATGACCTTCAGGAAAATTTTGACGCTTTTCACAAGAATCGTTTATGAATTCGGATTGTTGGCGTCTCCACTGGCCTTGAAAAGTATTTCCTTCTCCTTGGCCGTTAAACTATCATAACCAGATCTGCTGATTTTATCCAATATGGCATCAATGACATCCTGTCGCAATTTATTCGTATCGCCCTTTTTGGAAAAGGATGCATTTGTTTTCGAGTGAACGACCCTTATCTTCCTCTCACCTAATTTCGTAGGAAGCTCCAACAGGTATTCAACCCACGCTCCCGGATTGAAACCCTTTCGCATCAAAAGGATGTAAAACAATCCAGCCAATCCTCCTCCCAAATGAGCGATATTGCCTCCACTGTTTGAGTCTGGGATGGAAACCAGGTAAAGGATGGTCAGGGCAATGGCTACATACTTGAGTTTTATTTCGCCGAAGAGCAGCATCTGTACAGGATAGTTGGGAGCCATCATCGCAGCACCCACCATGATGGCGAACACACCTGCTGAAGCGCCAATCAAAACCGTCATGGCGCTAGCTACTTCAAATGCCGGGATGATGTTATATAATACGACAAAAGCCAGACCACCTGCCAAACCTCCTAAAACGTATAGGGCTGTCAATCTTGATTGAGGATGGAACTCGCAAAAAATGCGTCCGGTCCAGTACATCACGAGCAGGTTGAATAAAACATGCATGAAATTATAATGGACAAACATGTAAGTGAACACGGTCCAGGGTTTGAGCATCAGCGCCTGAAGGTTGGATGGGAGTTCAAGGTAGTTGCCAAGACGCAATACCTCACTGGGTAGGCCTAGGAATGCCAAGAGTTTGAGCAGCGCAAAAAACAGAAAAACTGCGGCATTGATCAGCATCAGCCGCAAGAGATGCTCTCGTCCATTGAAAGTGATTCTGATTTCGTCTCTGAATTTCATTCTAGTAGTATCTGTTCAGGTCGCTTTTTTTCCAGTATTTGATCAATAAAAATCCGAACAACATGCCTCCAAGGTGAGCGAAGTGGGCCACGTTATCAGACGGGTTGTTCGAAATGCCGGAATACAATTCAAAAATCCCATAAATGATGACGAAATACTTGGCTTTGATCGGGATGGCGAAAAACACATAAATAAGGGTGTTCGGAAACATCATTCCGAATGCCAAGAGCACGCCGAAAACGGCCCCTGACGCACCAACCGTGGGTATGGAAGATTTGAATTTTAGCACTTCTTCCTTTAGGGATGCAGCGATTTCAATCGACTTGGAAAGCATCATTGGGTCGTTTTTTGAAGCGCCCCATTCTGAGATGAACCCATTCATTTGGGATTTAAATGCCTCCGTCAATGGAATGGAATTGTCCTGTATCAATGCAGCGAATTCATAGAGCCCCGGCGCATTTAGGTAATGGTCGAAAAGCTTACGGGTGTTTTCCAACTCCACCCACGTCCAACCAGTATGGATGAGCGCAGCGCCCAATCCTGTCACAAAATAAAAGATCAGAAAACGCTTGGGACCCCAATAGTTTTCCAGTACCGAGCCAAACATCCATAGGGCAAACATGTTACTGAACAAATGCATGAAATTGCCGTGCAAAAAAAGATGCGTAATGAATTGGTAAGGGGCAAACTGCTCGGCAGTGGGGAAGTATAACCCGAATAGCTCATTCACGCTAAGTCCCAATTGCTCATGGAATACCGTATTGGCCAACCACAAAATACCATTAATGATCAGCAGGTTTTTTACGGCAAGTGGAAGTATGCTGAAGGATGATGGTCTGTATTCCTGATAAGACATTTTATTAGTCTCGGTTTTGAGTTTTATAATCTTTTATCCAGTTCAGCGGTACTTATGAGGGTGAAAATCGGCTTTCCCAAGGGATTTTGATCCGGCAAGGAACACTTGAATAAGGCTTGTAACAAATGTTCTTGTTCCTGCCTGTTCAGTACGGTGCCGTATGAAACAGCCAGCTTTTCCACCATGGTCTTTAAAAGTGAGTCCACTCGATGTCCTTTGAAATCCGATCCTCCATGTTTGTACGTTTCCAATATGGCTTCAATCATTTCTCTTTCACTTCCGGTTTTGGTTCCTTCCGGAACACCATTTAGTACAAAAGTGTTACCTCCGAATTCTCGCAGGTCGATCCCCATTTTTCTCAAATCCCCTAGGAGCTCAAGGATCAGAGGGGCTTCGTCGTGTGGAAATTCAATGGTAGTAGGGAATAGGTTTTGTTGGCTTGGGCTTCCGGATTGTTTGATTGATTGAAGATGCTGCTCGTAAAGGACACGCTCATGGGCCCGCTTTTGATCAATCACGATAAGCCCTGATGTGGAGATGGCAATGATGTATCTTGCATCCAACTGACCTATGGGGCGAATGTCTATGAGGTTAGGCAGGTTAATCGGTGTTCGGGAAGCGGTCAATTCCCTTGTAACATCCTGGCCTGGGTAGAGGGACTCCCATTGGCGGGTTCGTTCTTGCTTACGTTCCTCAATGAAAGGGTTGTAGGTTTTGTCAATTTTGACCTCTGGAGCTTTGGGCATTGTTCCATACATGCTCACTGGAATGTTGAAGGCCGTTTCCTGGTCGAAGTCCAATGAAGGGGTGATGCTGAATTTGCCCAATGCCCTTTTAACAGCAGCACGAATAATGGCGTAAACGGATCGCTCGTCTTCGAACTTGATTTCTGTTTTCGTGGGATGGATATTGACGTCTATTTTGGAGGGATCAATTTCCAAAAACAGGAAGTAAGATGGGAAGGTTCCCGTGGGTAACATGGCATCAAAGGATTCTGTGATGGCATGGTTGATGTAACTGCTTTTGATGAACCGCTTGTTGACAAAAATATACTGCTCGCCTCTTGTTTTTCGGGCAAATTCAGGCTTAACAATCAATCCATCCAATTTGAGGATCGTGGTGTCTTCTTGAACAGGCACCACCCTTTCATTGTAACTATTTCCATAAATGCCGGCAATGCGTTGTTTGAGATTGCCTGGGCTCAATTGAAAAACTTGCACACCATCCTGTATCAATGCAAATGATTTCTCTGGATGCGCAATGGCTATTCGTTGGAATTCCTCAACAATATGCCTGGTTTCCGAAGTGTTGGATTTGAGAAAGTTTCTTCTCGCCGGAATATTGAAGAAAAGGTTTTTAACCGTAATCGAGGTTCCTGGGGCACAGGCAACAGGTTCTTGTCGATCAAGCTTGCTTCCATTGATTTCAATGGAGGTGCCGGCATCGTTGTCGTGTGTTCTGGTTTTCATTTCCACCATTGCTACGGATGCAATGGATGCTAGTGCCTCTCCTCTGAAGCCCATGGTGGTGATGGAAAATAAGTCGTCAGCCTGACTGATTTTTGATGTGGCGTGCCGTTCAAAACACATCCGCGCATCATATTCACTCATGCCTTTCCCGTTGTCATTCACTTGCATGAATGTTTTACCGGCATCCTTAACCACTACCTGAATGTTGGAGGCCCCGGCATCAATGGAGTTTTCTACCAGTTCTTTAATCGCAGATGCAGGTCTTTGGATGACCTCCCCCGCAGCAATTTGATTCGCTACGGAATCGGGAAGAAGTTTGATGAGATCGCTCATAAGCGGAAAAGTAAGCGTGTTGGAAGCATTAGAAACCGATCATAGTAAATACTTGAAAGGTAAAAGCTGCGCCTCGGTTTGCAGATGGGTGGTTTAAGTGATTAGTTATCAGTAAGCTGCATAAGTTTGGACGGCAGCCTCAATTTAATGATTGATGATTTGCATGCGTTCATTCATCACCATCCAAATTTAAATCAAATTCGATGAATTACGAGTTTATTTGTTGAAAAAACCATCCTTACACCATTGAGGTCATCGCAAATATCCGTGACAGATATTCTAATTTTGTAAGATGATGGTTTTCAGAATTTTTTTACTCTGTATCCTTGCCGTTTTAAGGTTTTTCCCTTCCGTGGCCCCTGTCACCGGAAAAATACAATCGGAGTTGTCGAAACCTCGTGTCGATTTGACGGATTCTCTGGCCACCATTTGGGCGGATTCCCGCATGAGTGTCATGAATTGGGATCAAAAGGTTGGTCAGTTGTTTATGGTCGAGGCTTATTCCAACAGGAGTGAAGAGCACCAGAATTCCTTGCTGGGACTCGTG
>JBMTLM010000129.1:0-5832 GCA_049431185.1 Bacteroidia bacterium
TGGCAAACACCGCTGAAACGCTCATGCCAGGCCAGTCCATTCCTTCTATGGGTTGACCGTTTTTCCAAAGGGCTGCATAATAAATCATTATGATGAGTCCCATAGCGATCCATGAGGGTGGTCCCAGGCGCACCATTCGTTTCGCAAGGAACTGTCCAGCGTTTTGAAGGTTGTATCGTGATTGATCCATGGCAAATGGAATCACAAATCCTGAAATGACAAAAAACACCTGAACGCCCAAATCGCCCCAACTGAATAAAGGCCCTAGAAGGTTAGGTTTAATGGTAGGTAATGTGGAGTTGGAAAAGTGAAACAGCACCACTGCCAAGGCGGCTATTCCTCTCAATAAATCCAAATGGCCTAAATGCTTCCGCTCCGACATGATATTTTTTGCAATGATATGCAGTGGGTGATCAGGTTAGGAAAGGGATCCTAGAAAAAAAACTGAAATCAGCATAAGTTATTGAATTATAATTAAATGCTACAATTCATGTTGGAGCATATATTTTTTCGATTTTTTGTCCGTTTTATAGGTAGTGCTTTAAATTTGCAATGTATTACAATGACAATCAAAAACGACCAATTTACATACTTGTCTAAATTGCTTTTACTGTTGGCAGTTTTGACAATTTCTTCGTGTAAACATGAGGTTCCGCAGCCGGTTGTTATATTTCCAGATCCTGGAAATGGTGTAGGCAATGGACCCGGTAGTGGTATACTATGCGACCCCGATTCCATTTATTTTGAACAGCAAATCCTTCCTATTTTGGTATCCAATTGTACTCAATCGGGATGCCACAACGTCGCATCAGCAGCGGATGGGGTGGTGCTGACCAATTACAATAACTTAATTAACTCCAACATAGTAACCCCCGGCAATCCAGGTAACAGTGATTTGTACGAAGTGTTGGTCGAAACGGATCCCGATAAGGTTATGCCACCGCCCGGGGAAAATCCATTATCTCCTTCACAGATCAGTTTGATCCAAACTTGGATCCAACAAGGTGCTCAAAATAATTATTGCGATCAAGGCCTCGGTCCTTGCGATACGTTGAACATCACCTTTAGCGGTACGGTTGTTCCCATTTTGCAATCAAAGTGTACCGGATGTCATTCGGGCGGTGCGCCTTCAGGTGGAATCAACCTGACAACATGGGCTGATGTTAACTCACAGGCACAATCGGGAAAATTAACTGGAAGCATCAACCATCTGCCAGGGTTTTCACCGATGCCTAAATCCGGACCCAAGCTACCCAATTGTGAAATCCGAAAAATTGAACTTTGGGTGGCACAAGGCGCTCCTAATAACTAAAACTTTGAACCGCTGTTCTCTGCTCATATTGTTGATGTTTTTGGGTGTATTCGTGCTTCCAGGGTGTTACTACGATGTAGAGGAAGAGCTTTACGGTGCTTGTGATACGTTGGAAACATCCTACACGAAAACCGTCAAGCCGATATTGGAATCCAATGGATGTCTATCATGCCACGGAGGGGCCGCAACCGGAAGCGGGGGAATCATACTTGATAGTTATGCCAGTCTGCAAACCACCTATTTGTCGGACTCCATCAAGAGGCAACGGTTCATTACCGGATCGGATCGCATGCCTCCTTCATCAGCTCCCAACGGTCTTTTGTCTGATTGTGACATGGGTAAACTTAAGGCATGGATCAATGCCGGATTTAAGGAGAATTAATTCAATCGTATTCATGAAAAGGAAACATATTCTACTCATCGTTTTGTTATTGCTGACTGGTTCAGGTTACTTTGTTTACCAATGGGCAAACAAGCCCGTGGTGGAAATGGTGGATGCCGTTTGTAAAAGCCGATTGTCTGCAACTGAACTTTTCAATGATTTCTCAACGCGTGAAACCTATGCAGATTCGTGTTATTCCGGGCAGGTAATCGAAGTGTTTGGAAAAGTAAGATCACTCTCCCTGGAGGGCCCCAACAAGTCAATGATTTTGGAAACCGATGACATGCTTTTTGGCATAGATTGTGCAATTGACTCTACCAATCACCAAAAATTAACATCTTTGAAAGAGGGCCAAGACATTGAAATCCGCGGGGAATGCTCCGGCATCCTTTCGGATGTTATCATGGTCCGATGTATTATCCTTTAAATTCTTAAAACTACTATCAATATGAAAAATTTCAAATCAATCATTTTAGTCTGCGTCCTTGTCTGGGTTTCTACAGGCGCTATTGCGCAAACCAAATACTTTACCCGCGACGGCAGTATCTCTTTCTTCTCAAAGGCTGCCTTGGAAGACTTTGAAGCCGTAAACCGTAAAGTAACTTGCGTGGTGGATGCTGCCACCGGTCAAATGGAATTTTCCATGCTGATTCGATCCTTCGAGTTTGAGAAAGAATTGATGAAGGAGCATTTCAATGAAAATTACATGGAGTCAGAAAAGTTTCCTAAGTCCACATTCAAAGGCATGATTGAAAATGCTTCCACCATCAAATGGTCGGTAGATGGTTCCTATCCGGTGAAGGTTACCGGTAAAATGACCATACATGGTGTAACCAAGGATGTTGTAGCAGCCGGCTCCTTCATGGTGAAAGGTGGTAAAGTTACAGGGCGGTCCGAATTCATGGTGGCATTGGCAGACTACGGTATCAAGGTTGAAAAGGCCTACGCCTCAAAAATTGCTGAAAAGATCAAGGTCACGGTAGATGTGAATCTAGAACCAATGACGAAATAAATCATTATTCATGTTCAAGAATTGTTTTCAATTTTGGTCGCTGCTGGTGGCAGCGACCTTGTTTTTTTGTCAACCGGTGATCGCACAAGATGACTTGCTTGATTTATTGGGAGACGAATCTGAAGAGGTAGAGCGCGTGAAAAACGCATTCAAGTCCACACGTGTCATAGGCTCTCATTCATTGGAGCACGTGGCCGGCGGGGTTTTGGATTTCAGAATCATGCACCGTTTCGGCTCTCTGAAGGGAGGCAGTTATGAAGCATTCGGTTTGGATGCAGCCACCATCCGACTAGGTCTGGATTATGGTATCACAGACCGCCTCACCATAGGCATCGGTAGAAGCTCGTTATACAAAGAAGTGGATGGATTTTTAAAATACCGTGCCGTTTGGCAGAGCAGGGGAGTCAGGAACATCCCGGTTTCTGTAATTCTGGTATCCGGCATGACCAGGAACGCCATGAAATGGTCGGATCCCAGTCGTGATAATTTTGAGACTTCCCGTTTGGGCTTCTATCATCAAATAATTGTTGGTCGAAAATTCTCTGACGCGTTTTCACTCCAAATCGCTCCAGTAGTCGTGCATCGGAACCTGGTTGAAAAAACAACTGACAACCACGATACCTATCATTTGGAGGTTGGATCTCGAATCAAGTTAACCAAGCGCATAGCGCTTACAGTCGATTATTTTTATGGTTTAAAGGATCAATTTGATGCAACATCAGGCATCACTGATCCGCTATCATTAGGTTTCGATATTGAAACAGGCGGACATGTTTTTCAGCTTCATTTTACCAATGCACCCGCCATGACTGAAAAGACCTTTTTAACTGAAAATACCGGTAAATGGTCGAACGGTGATATTCATTTTGGCTTCAATATCTCCAGGGTTTTTACTTTAGATAGAAAAAACTGAACATCAGTTGATTGGATTACAAAATCCTGCTTTTGGCAGGATTTTTTGTTTTTGTCAGCCTTTCGCCCCTCCAAACCTGTTTTTTGCAAAAACACCCATTTTCTTACAACTGAATTACATCTTTTTGAACCACTGGCAGTTGTTTGACTGGATGTAAAGTATTGTATTTTAATTTATTAATATAATTCATGGTGCATTTAAATGTGCATTTTCATACAATGCTTACAACTGTAGAAAGGTAACCTTTTCGCAGGTTTTAGAGTAAAGAGCGCCAGTACATTAGTGTGTAGTCATTGAGCGACTCCAACCAATTTAAAACCTAGTGCCATGTCAAAGTTTTTACTGAAGACGGTCCAGATCACCCTAGCCATTATGGCCTTGGCGATCTTCAGTCCAAAAGAAGCCCTCGCTAGCCACTCTATGGGCGCAGATCTCACCTATGAATGTATGGGCGGCAACACCTATAAGGTAAGGGTATCATTCTACCGGGATTGTGTGGGCATTGCTGCTCCAACAAGTGCCACGGTGAATATCCGTTCAGCGTCATGTGGTCGTAATTTGAATGTAACCTGCACACCTATTCCCGGAACAGGCCAAGAGGTAACGCCGCTGTGTACTACTGCGGTTTCCACCTGTCAGGGAGGTGTTTTCACGGGAATTCAAGAATGGGTATATGAGGGCATCGTTACGCTGCCACTGCAATGTAGTGATTGGGTGTTGAGTTATCAGCTATGCTGTAGAAATGCCGCTATTACCAATATTGCCAATCCTGCCAATAACACCTTTTATATATATGCATCGCTGAACAACCTCAACGGATTATGCAACAACTCACCCACATTTTCCAACAAGCCGGTTCCTTTTGCCTGTTTGGGTCAACAGTTTTGTTTTAACCATGGTGCCACGGATGTGGATGGCGATTCGCTGGTGTATTCATTGATCACACCTTACCAAAATGCCAATACTACGGTTCAGTATAATGCTCCGTATTCAGCCACCAGCCCGCTTGCTTCCACGCCTGCCGTATCCTTCAATAATGCCACTGGAGATATTTGCATGACTCCCACTGCGCTGCAAGTGACGGTAATGGCCGTACTGGTTCGTGAATACCGTAATGGTGTTTTAATCGGATCAGTGGAACGGGATATTCAGGTTACCGTCTTGAATTGTAACAATAACCTTCCCACGCTTACCGGTATCAACGGCACCAACAGTTTCAGCACATCTGTCTGTGCCGGTCAGCAATTGTGTTTCAATATCAACTCGGCGGATCCTGATGCCAACCAAAATGTAACCATTTCTTGGGACGGAGGTATCCCAGGTGCAACTTTCACATCCTCGGGTGGTAGTCGTCCTACAGGCACCTTTTGTTGGACACCTACGGCTGCTCAAATCTCCAATAATCCCTATTGCTTTACTGTTACAGTAAGAGATGATGCATGCCCCATGAATGGTCAACAGGTGTATTCCTATTGTATCACGGTTAACGGCGTAACAGTAGATGCCGGCCCCGACCAATCGGTGGTATGCGGTGGGCAAACGACCATCACGGCCAATGCCAGCAACGGTTCCGGTAACTATAGCTATCAATGGAGCAATGGAGCCAATACCCCATCCATCACCGCCGGACCTGGTACATATGTGGTGACTGTGAATGACTGCAATTGTAACGCAACCGATACGGTAGTGGTGAGTATCAACAATACGGTAACCGCTGCATTTACCGCTCCCAATGGTTGTACCGGTACTGCAGTAGCATTTACCAACCAATCGACTACAACCGCTGGATCATTAACCTCCTACTCTTGGAACTTCGCCGGATTAGGAACATCCACATTACAAAATCCAACATTCAGTTTCCCAACGGTAGGAACTTACAACGTATCCCTCATAGCAACCGCTTCCAATGGTTGTTCCGATACGGTGATTGTACCTGTAACAATCAACGCATCTCCAACCGCCATGTTTACGGCAGGTTCTGCTTGTGCGGGGGGAACCATCACCATGAATAACACTTCCACTCCTGTTTCGGGGTCCACTTGGAATTGGAATTTTGGTAACAGCACCAGTTCTACTTTACAAAGTCCATCTGTCACGTATTCCAATGCAGGAACTTACAACACTACCTTGGTGGTTACTGCCTCTAATGGATGTACCGCCACACGAACGGTTCCAGTCGTCACCAACGCATTGCCTACCGCATCATTTGTGGC
>JBMTLM010000130.1:0-5817 GCA_049431185.1 Bacteroidia bacterium
ACCAAGTATCATTTTGGCAGCTTTGATATTACCCAGGCGGAAATCATTTCCTCCATATTGTTTGCATTGGGATTGTTTGGTATTTGGTGGGTGCGAAAAAGACATCTTCAAAAATCACAACAGGCATGACGGGTTACTGTTTTCAATACTCCAACGATATTGTATGCATTAACTGATCATGAAGGATTCAAACCTTGATTTATCCAAGTTGACTATAGCTGCACGTAAGGTTGTTGCTGATGCGGTTTCATTTATTCGACTGCATTCTATAGGATTTGATCGTACGCACGTGGATAAAAAGGGGTTCAATGATTTGGTTTCCTATGTGGATAAAGGTTCCGAGCAACTTTTAGTGGATGGATTACGTAAGGTGTTGCCCGGATCCGGATTTATTGCAGAAGAACAGACCGCAGCCGATCACGGAGAACGGTTTCGTTGGATCGTAGATCCGCTGGATGGCACCACCAATTTTATTCACGGTGTTCCATGTTATGCGGTAAGCGTGGCTCTGGTTGATCATGATGAGTTAATCATGGGTATCGTTCATGAGGTTAATCAGGATGAATGCTTTTGGAGTCATTTAGGACTCGGATCTTTTGTAAACGATAAGCCCATTATGGTTTCTAGTTGTACTAATGTCAATGATTCATTGGTGGCCACTGGCTTTCCCTACACAGATTTTAGTCGCATGGATTCGTATATGGGTATTTTCCATTATTGTATGAAAAACACCCATGGTATTCGGAGGCCTGGATCGGCCTCGGTTGACTTGGCTTGGTTGGCAGCGGGTAGATTTGATATGTTTTACGAATACGGTTTGAACCCATGGGATGTGGCCGCTGGTGCTTTTTTGGTGCAACAAGCGGGAGGGAGGGTTACCGATTTCAAGGGTGGTAGTAACTTTATATTTGGAAAAGAGATTTTGGCCAGCAATGGACATGTGCATAATGACTTTGCTATTGTAATTGCTGATTGCATGAATTGAAATATTAATTTACTGTGAATATGGAAGCTTTAAAAAACCTACCCAATATCCATCACTTGGATGCAGGCAATTTCTTTTTGATGGCCGGTCCCTGTGTGGTTGAAAGCGAACAAATGGTTTTCGATATCGCTGGAAGGATTCAGGAAATTACCTCTAAGTATCAGATTCCCTATATTTTCAAGGCCTCCTATCGCAAAGCCAACAGGACGCGACTCGATTCCTTTACCGGAATTGGCGACCAAGGAGCATTGGAAATACTGGGTAAGGTGCGTACTCAGTTGCAGTTGCCCGTTGTGACCGATATTCATGAAAGCCATGAGGCTGCCATGGCCGCTCCCTTTGTAGATGTATTGCAAATTCCGGCTTTCTTGTGCAGACAAACGGATTTGTTGGTGGCTGCTGCACAAACAGGCAAGGTCGTAAATGTGAAAAAAGGACAGTTTTTGGCAGCTTCATCCATGCAGTTTGCAGTAGATAAGATTCGTGCTTCTGGAAACAGCCAGGTGGTGCTTACCGAACGTGGAACCATGCTAGGCTATTCCGATTTGGTAGTCGACTTCAGGGGAATCCCCGTGATGCAGGCCATGGGAGTTCCGGTGGTGTTGGATGTCACGCATTCCTTACAACAGCCCAACCAGGGTTCGGGTGTCACAGGAGGGCAGCCTCATTTGATCAGTACCATTGCCAAAGCAGGAATCGCCACAGGCGTTGACGGGATTTTCATAGAGACCCATCCTAATCCATCCAAAGCCCTTTCTGATGGTGCCAATATGCTACCGTTGGATCAGTTGGAAAATTTATTGGAGCAATTGATAGCTATTCGTAAGGTCATATGATGGGTCAGAAAGCAATTGTTTTGAAGTCTAAGCGTAAGTACGCTTCGAGCCTCCGTCAAATGGCTTTCGGTGGTGATGCCGAAGGAGAAATCCTGGTGGAAGAATCCATCTTTGATGCCAAAGGAAATCTTACAGAGTTCCGCAAGTGGGAGGACGGTGGTTGTGAAACGAATCGTTACACTTACGATGAAAACGGTCGTGTTTTATTACATGAATTGGAATTGGAGCCAGATGGCGCTTACGAGAAATGGGTTTTTGAGCGCGATGATCAGGGCCGAGTGCTCAAAGAGACACGATTCTACGGTGATGATGAAGGGGAGCGGATGGAGTATGTGTATGATCAACAGGATACACCTGTTTCAATCAAGCGATATGATAGCGATGGTGAGTTGGAATCCGTGGAAACGTTTGAATACAATGTAGAAGGGGATTTGATCAATCATCGGAGAACCGATGCAACTGGAAATATTCAGGAGCGATCCGAAATCACCTACCAAACGCAAGGTAAGCCAGCCTCCAAATCCGTTTTTGATCCTAATGGAACAGTTTCCTCCTTGGAGATTTTTTATGATGATTTGGGAAGGATTGTTCGCGCCACCGAGCGAAATAGTGGCGGAGTGTTGGTGTCAGATATCCAAACACAATATGATGAAAGGGGCAATGTGTTGATGCGAAAAATTCGTGATTTCAATCCACGGGTGTTGCGCTTTGAATATGATGATGCAGACAGGATCTTAACCGAAGAGATTTTAGACGGCAATGGCAATTTGATCATGCGAAACACCATGGAGTATGATGATGCCGGACAATTGGTTTCTGAAACGGAATTTTGGTTGGATGTGGGTCGCGGCACTAGCCACAAGAATTCCGTCAGCCGTTTCGAATACGAGTTCCACGATTGATCAATCGATCTTCAGAACAAGCCCTTTCAGGTATTCTCCTTCCGGATGATATAGGTTGATAGGGTGATCGGGTCCTTGTGACAATTGGTGTAGGATACGGATGGATCTTCCTGTTTTAGCGGCTGCCGTAAATACTGTTTTTCTGAAAAGCTGTTTGTCTATGGCTTGAGAGCACGAGAAGGTAAAGAGAATGCCGCCTTTTTTGATTTTTCGGATAGCTGTTTCATTTAAATTTCGGTAACCAACCACTGCCCGTTCCATGGCACTTAGATGCTTGGCAAATGCGGGCGGATCCAAAATGATCAAATCGTGCTGGTCCTGCTCCATCTGTTTCAAATAAGCGTTCACGTCATCGCAAATAGCCGTATGATTCGGGCAATCCGGTGCGTTTAGTTGTACGTTTTTTTCCGTCCAATCCATCGCTTTGCGCGAACTGTCCACTGAAGTCACATGGCTTGCTCTTGCTTGAAGCGCGTAAATCGAAAAACCACCGGAGTAACAGAAGGTGTTCAATACATTTTTCCCATGCGCATATTGTGCCAATAGTTTTCGGTTATCTCGTTGGTCAATGAAGAAGCCTGTTTTTTGGCCTTCCCGCCAATTGACAAGAAATCGATGGCTGTTTTCAATTACAACGGTTTCTTCTCCAGTACCCTTTAACCAATCAGTGGGGTAGCTGGCAGGTGCATCACTGAATTCCGCACTTTTATCATAGATGCAAGTTAGGTCCAATTCCCTGACGGATTTTAATGCGGAAGCAATCTCACCAATCGATTGTCGCATCCCTTCACTGTGCGCCTGGATCACGGCTGTTTGATTATAAATATCTACAATCAGCCCGGGGAGGCCATCTCCTTCCCCATGGATCAGACGGTATACGTTGGTTATTTCTTTCACGGGTAGATGAAGCGTCTTCCTAAGTTGGAAGGCTTCAATTATCTTTTCATTCCAAAAATCCTGGTCAATGGTTCGTTGCTCGAAGCTGATGACACGGACCATGATCGTTCCATGGTGAAAATGGCCGATGGCCAGAAAGTGTCCTTGATGGTCAAAAACTTCAACCAGGCATCCTTCGACCAAGTCCTTTTTGTTGGATTGGATAGCTCCCGAGAACACCCATGGGTGGCGGTTCTTGAGCGATCTTTCTTTTCCTGGATGTAATGTCAAACGGTGGTATGTAGGCTCGCTCATGGTTCAAAAATAGAAATAGTGGACAGATTGCTGTTTAACTACTTGACTAAATTTATAAATTTGGGAATAAATGTCGACAAATCCGTTTACCATACCCAATACCGAAGACACCTTTTTCCGGTTGTCTGATATCAGTTTGGGCATAGCCAATGCTATTCGTCAAACGTTTTCTGAGCGTTCCTTTTGGGTTGTAGCGGAGATATCTGACTTGGCTGTCAGAAAGGGCCATTGTTACATGTCATTGGTTGAAAAGCCTGCAGGTGCCGCAGCTCCGATTTGTGAAATGAAAGGAATTGTATGGGCTACGACCTGGTCGGGGTTGTCTGTTAAGTTCAAGGAGGCCGCTGGAATGGAACTATCCAAAGGGATGGTCATCTTGTTCCGAACAGTGGTGCGTTATGACACCAAATGGGGCTTGAGCCTAGTGATTGCTGACGTGGATCCCAAATACACGATTGGTCAGATCCAGATGGAGCGCGACATGGCTGTGCAGAAGTTGAAGTCCGAAGGGGTTTACGACCTGAATCGCCAGTTGCAATTCCCATTGGTTGCACAGCGATTGGCTGTGATTTCGGCATCAGATTCCCGAGGTTATGAGGATTTCATGAAAAAGCTCATGGCCAATTCATATGGTTTTGGTTTTAAATGCGAATTATTCCCTTCTTTGCTTCAAGGCGATAAGGCCGCCAGTCAGATGGTTGAACAACTCATTGCTATTTTTCACCGCATGCAGGAGTTTGATGCAGTTGTGATTGTAAGAGGTGGAGGTGGCTCCATTGATCTCAATTGTTTCAATGATGTGCGTTTGGCCAGGGCCATTGCCCGATTCCCTTTACCCATCATTACTGGAATTGGCCACACGGCTAATAGAAGCGTGTCTGACGAGGTTGCCTTCGCTGATAGAATCACACCCACAGATGCGGCGGATTTTTTCGTCGAGCGGATGTTGATCTTCGAAAATAAGGTGCTTGATTTAATCAGGAATATTGCAGATGTTGCTGAAGATTTTATGTTGGATCAGGTGAATCATTTGGAGGACTTGTCAACCGGTATCCATCACGCAATTGACGAAATGTTGTCAACTCAGGTCGAAGACTTAGACAATATGGTTAGTGCCATTCGCCAAAAATCCATCGATTTGCTTAACAAGTCATCATTTGATTTGGCAAAGGCTTCCATCAATACAGGACAGATTTGCAAGAGCAGGATTGCTTTAGAAACGGGTTCGATCAATGAGGTGGAAAAGTCTTTGAAGTTGATTCCGCTTAGAATCCTTCGAGATCAATTATTAAGAATGGATGGTTTTTCAAAATCCATTACGCATTTGGATCCATCTAACGTATTAAAGCGTGGTTTTTCCATTACCACCAAGAACGGAAAGTCAATAAAGAATCCAGCTGATGTACAGGTTGGAGACACCATAACAACCATTTTATATGAAGGAAAAATCGAAAGCCGCATCTGAGGAATCTCAAAACACACCTAACAGTTATCGTGATGCAATTACGGAATTGGAGGAGATCTTATCTGAAATTGAATCCGGTGATGCCGACGTGGATGTGCTTTCAGTCAAGGTAAAGAGAGCCTTGTTTTTGGTGAGCTTTTGCCGAGGCCGTTTGCGTCAAACCGATGAAGAGGTCAGGAAGTTGATTCAGGGCTTGGATCATCAAGACGATGACAGGTTGTAATGGACATTAGTCTAAGGTGATTATTGATGGGTGATTTCCCTCTAGGGTTTGCGGAAATGGTCCTTGATGACCCACTTATTACAACACTAAACTTAAACGTTTAACTGGTCATCAAAATTTGCACCTCATGGTTTTGAAAATTATTTTCGCCAATGGGGCGGGGACGATAGTCCCCCGGATGATGGGCGATGGACGATTGGCGATTGACGATTGAC
>JBMTLM010000131.1:0-5813 GCA_049431185.1 Bacteroidia bacterium
TGGATGGTTCCATTGAGCAGATCCATCTTGTGCTTGAGGAATGCATCATTTTGCAATACCTCATCCGATGCTACTTGAAAATTATCCATTTTACCATAACTGATGATATGCAAGCGTGTAGACTGTGACCAAAGGGCTGCTTTCACAGGAAAAACGTTGGCGTATGTAGATACATTCGTTCGCAGCATCTCAAAGTTGCCTGGCTCTGGCTCCAATGCAATCACCTTGGCATTGGGAAACCTGGTGGCAAAGTAAATGGCGGAAAGGCCGATGTTTGCACCGGCATCCACGATCCATTCCGGATTGACATCGATTGGCATTTCATATTCCTTTTCCAAAATGATTTTTCGAAAAGTGGAGATGTCGGATGAGTTCTTGCGTAAGCATATAGGATTAGGGTAGCTATGACCCTGTAGCCTGAAAACTTCCAATCCATCTGGCTGATGAGTCTGATGTGTGACCGTAAATTGTCCCTTCAGGTCCAACCCAAGTGCATCTGCACTTGAAAGTTTTTTCAAAAAACGTTTGATCAAACGCCCGAATGACATACTGGCATTAATTTGCAGAAGGTCATCACTGATTGGTCGTTACCACCATGCCGCGAATTCCCATATCTACCACGGCATCTCCGGCGGCAGGTTCAAAGTAGCCTGGCGTGCTGTTCTCAATCCACTCGAACGACTTGTTAGTTGATAAGGAAACCGTCACGACAATGTCAGAGGATTCATTTCCCGTGATCACCAATGGTTGAGAGAATGAACCCGTGACCAAACAAGAACCCTGCGGAATGGGAGAGGTGGCGAAGATGGGGTTGGGTACGGTGGTGGCACCCGCTGCCGATTGTCCACTCGACACATTGTAAATTGTTTCAAAGGCCCAAAAACCCTGTGGCTTGTTAGCATTCACCACCAAGGTACTGTCTTTGATTTTGAATGAACTCAGATAGGTATTGTAGCCAATAAATGATGCTACCGTCGCAATGAGGTCATAATTGGTACCATTCAAATTGTATCTGAAGTCGATGTCGTAATTCTGATAGGCGAGCGATACGCGGAGCCAATCATACGTTCCAGGGGCTACATTCTTGATTGGCAAACTGTAAAACACCTGGTTGTTTCCTACAGGGTTTGATTTTGAAAAATCAATGGCCGTGGCACCGCCGGCGGTGGTCTCTTCGTTATGGTATACTACTGCCCCTTGACCGATTTGCGTGAATTGGTTGGGAGTAAGTTCGATATAATGGGCACTCATTTTGTTGAACCTTGGCGATTGTGCACCGTGGTTGGATGGCAAAGTGGATGGATTACCTAAGTTATCGAGCCGAACTTGCGTGGAGTCGAAAATGAATTTGAAAACCAAACGGGGTTCATTGGGAGCCGGCAATTCAGCAGATTCATCCTTACAGCCTAGAAGCATTGCCATTCCAAAAATAGATGCCACTAGAAAGATTGGATATCGTTTCATGCGATTGATGATTGGGTTTACTTGTAAAGTTACTAAAAGCAAATCAAAACAGGAACTCAATTGATGCAACATTGTTGTTTGCGGCCAAGTTCATGCTATATTTGAAAAACCATGAACATGAAAACGGCTTTTTTACTGCTTTGTTGCCTGCCTGTTTTTTCGAAGGCGCAAACCGATACATTGTTCAAACGATTTACATTGGTGCAAACGCCGGAGGGTGTGTTGGTTGATTTCACCATGTTTGCGGGCGCTACCTGCAATGGTATCCGGTTGGAGCGATCATCAGACTCCTTATCATTTGAAACCGTGCACGAATTTGTTGGGGTCTGTGGTAGCAGCACCGGTGAAACGAGTTATCAATTCACCGATTTAAACCCCATACGCAACCAAATCGCTTACTACCGATTGGATGCAGGACTACAAGGTCTTTACTCGGATTTGCGATCGATATTTTATATCGACTACGGATCGGATGGCTTGACGGTTTTTCCAAACCCTTGTAGGGATGGTTGTACGTGGTACATCAACAATTTGTCCGGCGATTTTTTTGATTGCATTTTGACAGATGCGGCCGGACGATTGATGCGCCGCGAAACCATCCAAGGAAATATGTGGCAACCCGAAACACAATCGCTTCCACAAGGGTTGTACTATTACCAAATTCGTCGACAAAACGAACTCAAATATGCTGGCAAAATACTGATTTACAGCCGGTAGTATCCAAATGATGTGAATTCGCTAAATTTGTAATTCGAAAATTCAACACCCAAACTCTTATGGCCCAGGACCGCTTTCAAGCCCCCGATTACTTCTTATTGGACGAGTTACTCACCGACGAGCATAAGCTCATTCGCGACACTGTTCGAGCCTGGGTGAAGAAAGACGTATCCCCCATCATCGAAGATGCCTGTCAGAAATGTGAGTTCCCTTCACATTTGATCAAAGGCCTTGCAGAGGTTGGCGCCTTCGGACCCTACATCCCTACGGAATATGGTGGTGGTGGATTGGATCAAATCTCTTACGGACTCATCATGCAGGAATTGGAGCGTGGCGACAGCGGCATCCGTTCAACGGCATCGGTGCAAAGCTCTTTGGTGATGTACCCCATTTACACGTATGGTTCCGAAGAGCAACGTAAAAAATTTCTACCCAAACTCGCATCAGGCGAGTGGATGGGTTGTTTCGGTTTGACGGAACCCGACCACGGTTCTAACCCTGGTGGCATGGTGACCAACATCAAGGACAAGGGCGATCATTATTTACTGAATGGTGCCAAGATGTGGATCAGCAATGCGCCCTTCGCACAAGTGGCCGTTGTGTGGGCCAAGGACGAAGAGGGCGTAATCCGCGGTGTGATCGTAGAGCGCGGCATGAAAGGATTTACCACTCCTGAAACACATAACAAGTGGTCGCTGCGCGCTTCCGCTACGGGCGAGTTGGTATTTGATAATGTAGAAGTGCCCAAAGAGAACCTGTTGCCTAATGTGAAAGGTTTGAAAGGCCCATTGGGTTGCTTGAACTCTGCCCGTTATGGTATCTCTTGGGGAGCCATTGGTGCAGCCATGGATTGTTACGACTCCGCTTTGCGTTACTCGAAAGAGCGCAAACAGTTTGGAAGACCTATCGGTGGATTCCAGTTACAGCAGAAGAAGTTGGCGGAGATGATCACTGAGATCACCAAAGCGCAATTGCTCACATGGCGATTGGGTGTTTTGAAAAACGAAAACCGCGCCACGCCTGCACAAATCTCCATGGCCAAGCGCAACAACGTCAACATGGCATTGGAAATCGCTCGCGAAGCACGACAGATACACGGCGGAATGGGCATCACAGGAGAATACCCCATCATGCGCCACATGATGAACCTCGAGTCGGTAGTGACCTACGAGGGAACGCACGATATCCATTTGCTGATTACCGGTATGGATATCACTGGAGAGAATGCGTTTACGTGAAATGGGGTAACTGGTGACCGGTGACCGATAGCTAAGGTTAAAATAATAAGATAGAACCCTGATGAAACGGATTTAGCGGATGTGCGCGGATTCAATTACGACCATCAAATATATCCGCGTTAATCCGTCAGATCCGTAAAATTCGTGTTCCCTTTTCGGAATGGTTTTCGCAATCTTATCTATCCGCTTTGAAAAAGAACGCTGATGAAACGGATTTAGCGGATGTGCGCGGATTCAATTACGACTAAAAAATTTATTCGAGTTCATCCCCAATGACTATTTTCCAAGTACTATTGCCCCACCACCAACACCATCTCCCCTCTGGGTTCTGTGGTATTGAAATGTGCTAGTACTTCGGTAGCGGTTCCTCGGATGGTTTGTTCGTGAAGCTTGGTGAGTTCGCGGGAGACGGACACGCGGCGGTCGGGACCGAAAAATTCGACGATTTGCTCGAGCGTTTTGATGATGCGGTGAGGAGATTCATACAGCACCACTGTTTCTTCCATCTGCGCCAACCATTGTAAACGCGTTTGACGTCCTTTCTTCACCGGCAAGAATCCTTCGAAATGGAATCGGTCGCAAGGCATGCCTGAGATGACCAACGCAGGCACGAAGGCCGTGGGGCCAGGCAAGCACTCTACATGACAATTCGCCTTGAGCGCTTCGCGCACCAACAAAAACCCAGGATCGGAAATGCCTGGCGTACCGGCATCACTCACCAACACCACGGCATTGCCCGCTTGAATCAATCGCACCACTTCAGGCGCCGACTGGTGTTCATTGTGCTGGTGATGTGCCATCACTTTCTTATCAATGCCTAAATGCTGCAACAACACCCTGGAGGTGCGTGTGTCTTCTGCAAAAATCAAGTCGGCCTCCTTCAAGTATCGGATAGCGCGCAGCGTGATATCTTCAAGGTTGCCAAGCGGCGTTGGTACTAAATACAATCCTGGTTTAAGCATAGCCAACGGCTAAAATAACCACTTAATCAGGATGCAACAGCGAATCCCAAACATTTGATATCGAATCCGATTAATGTTTATTTAAAAAATACGTATTTATTTGTTTATCAGTTTTATGAAAAAAAATATGGCTTTATGCTTTTTTGACTTAAGTCGATAATTGTAGCCTTCATTATGGAAAATTCTGTTTAAGTTTGTATATTCAAATTGAACTCCTTCAAACACAAAAGATGAACAAACTCTACAAATCGCTTGCGCTGGCAGTAATGCTGCTTGCATCCGCATGGAACTCTAACGCCCAGATGTTCTGTCAGGCTGGCTTCGTTTATTCCGTAGGCTCCACCAATCCCAACGGTACACAGGTGCAGTTCTTCGACTCGTCCTACGTTTCTTCCGGCAACATCACCGGTTATTCTTGGACGTTCGGAAACGGTCTCACCTCCACGCAACAGAATCCGGTAACTGCATTCGCTCCGGGGATTTACTACGTGTGCCTCACCATTACCACTGGACCGATCGCATGCTCGTCGCAGTATTGCGATACGCTCGTGATTGGAAACACATTGCCTTGTAACTCCAACTTCCAGGCATTTGTTCAATCGGGCAGCGCCTCATTTTATCCAGCGGTTACCAGTGGCGCCACCTACCTGTGGAATTTCGGCGATGGAACCACCTCCACACAAATGCAGCCCAACCACGCCTATGCCAATCCTGGTGTTTACAACGTTTGCCTGTCCATTGCTTACGGTGGCGCTACATGTACCAGCTGTCAGACCATCACCATCGCGGCCAGCTCCAACTGCACTGCATCCTTTCAAGCATTTCCAGACTCCATCGGCGGAGTTTACTTCCAGAACACGTCTACCGGCACGGGGCTATCCTATGCATGGACCTTCAGCAACGGCGTTTCATCATCTTCACAAAACGTTTACATCCCACCCGGAACTAGCGGATGGATCTATGCATGCTTGAATATTTATAACAATGCGCAATCGTGTAGCGACACTTATTGCGACTCCATTTTTGTTTCGGGTGGAGGCTTGCCTTGCAATGCGAATTTCACTTATCAGTCATCACCTGCGGGCGGATATTTCTTCCAGCCATCTGGCTCAGGTAACACAACTTGGACTTGGTCTTTCGGTGATGGAACAACCTCTAATTTACCCACCCCATCACATATTTACAGCAATCCCGGTACCTACCAGGTTTGTCTCACTGTTGTGGATGCTGCAGGAATATCTTGTACGAGCTGTCAGACCATTACCGTGGGCAATACGTTATCGTGCAGTGCCAACTTCGCCATCTATCCAGATTCAACGCAGCAACATACTTACATCGGGGTTAACCTGGCGTATGGCAACGGACCGCTGACGTACACTTGGACTTGGGGTGATGGCACTACAAACAGCGTGTCATCTGGAAGCGGATCTGC
>JBMTLM010000132.1:0-5763 GCA_049431185.1 Bacteroidia bacterium
TCATTCCATAGCTGAGTTGGATGCTAAGCGTTGGAATGAAGTGGTGCGGGGCAAAGGTGTCTTTTTGTCGATTCCTTACTTGAAGGCGGTTGAAGCATCCAATATCGGCGGGCTTTCCTTACGATATGTCATGATGGAGAAAGCTGGTAGACCGGTCGCCGTCTATTTGTTTCAAGCGGTGGATTTGTCATCTGAGGGCGTGGGTGGCATCCTCAACCTTGACAACTATGGAGGCATTTCCGCTGCCGTAGCCAACTCGGTCAATGCTTTACTCTTTAAAAAAAACGACCATGGAAAACCGGTTTTTCTTGTTTGCGGAAGCCTGCTGGCCAGTGGCGAATATGGGATGGTTGGCATTGATTCTTCCGCGCTGGGTGAAGCATCCCTTCAATATCCACATGTCTTAAAGCAGGTAAAATCCACTTTGGGTGAGGTAAGGGTAGTGGCTGAGATGCTCAAGGATTTTTACCAGGTATCCGAACAGTCGATACAAGTGAATAAATCAGATCTGGGTACATCCTTACGCACCGACCCTGAAATGGTTTTGGACATGAGTCCGGAGTGGAAAACCTTCGAGGATTATTTAGGCGCTTTAGGTTCCAAATACAGGGTCAGGGCCAATGCCGTTCGCAAAGCCTTGGATGGTTTGGCTGTCCGTCAAATAGATTTGTCGGAGATGGAATCCAGGAAATCGGAACTTCAAGCGCTTTTTGCAGCCGTCAGCGATCGAGCTCCCATCCGAGTGGTGAAACCGAATACGGATTACTTGATATCTCTTAAGCGGCATCTCAAGGACAATATGTCGATGACCGCATTTTTTCTAGGAGGCCGTATTGTGGCCTTTCGTACCGCGCTGTTTGGTGATGGACAATTGGAAGCACACTATATTGGAACGGACTACGACCTCAATAAGGATCTGTGTCTCTACCAAAATATCCTTTATGGATTGATCGAGGATGGTATAAGCAACCGCTCATCGCGGGTCATGTTTGGTCGGACGGCCTTGGAAATCAAAAGCACAGTAGGGGCAAGGCCCCACCCTTTGGCCTGTTACATCCGATTCCGAAACCGGGCACTCAATACCGTTGTAAAGGTGTTGGCTACAGGCTTAGGACCCAAGGAATGGATTCCCCGGAGTCCTTTTAAATGACTTTTTGATTATCTCATTATATTTACGGTATGAAAGCCGTCTTAATGATTCTAGCATTGTTTTTCATGCAATGTGGAAATCCTTCAAACGTTCGGGATGTCGAACTCCCCGCCGCCGATGGTAGAACCATTGCCATGGATTCGGTTTTGGATGCGCATCCGCACACGTCGTTTCTCTTCTTCTCTCCCGAATGTCCTGTTTGCATTCATTCCGTGCCGGAATTATTGCAGATTGATAGCATTCATCAGTCTATGGTGTTTGTTTATCCGGGCAACTATTTTGATGCGCAGCAATTATTGCAATTTCACCAGGAACACCGTATCAAGGCACCTGCAGTGATTGATACCGCCAATGTGTTGGTGGAATTATTGGATGCGGTGGTGATGCCCCAGGCGATTGTGGCCGATTCCGAAGGCGTTGTTGTTTACTCCGGTGCGATTGATGATCGATCACCTGCCCTCGGTGAACGTAGGCAAGTGGTGACTCAACGGTACTTGGGGGCAGTATTGGATAGCTTGGCCTCCGGTGGTAAAATCCCTTTTGCTTCTACACCTGTGCATGGTTGCTATATTGAACGCAAGGAGCATTGAAACAGCAACACACCATATTTTTATTTGCAGCTTTCTTCATTGCATTGGTTTTTCATTCCTGCATCGAATCAAAAAACGAGCATGCCGAAGTTAACTTTAATGAACATATTGCGCCGATTATTCATCAGCAATGCACTCCATGTCACCGAAAGGGAGAGGCCGGCCCTTTTGAATTGATCACCTACCAGGATGTCAGATCCAAGGCCAAAACCATATCCAAAGTCGTTGCCAAGGGATTGATGCCACCTTGGCCCGCCGATACATCCTATAGTCGCTTTTTGGGTGAAAAAGTCCTTCCCAAACACCAAAAGGATATGATTCTTTCGTGGGTGGCCAACGGTTGTCCTGAGGGCTCACCATCCCTTCAAAAACCTCCGCCTGTATTTCCCAAACAGTCGAAGTACGGAACGCCGGATGCGATAATCAAATTATCCTCGCCGATTTCGATTCCCGGTGATAATCGAGATCGATTTTTGGTGGTCAAGATCCCCTACGAGTTGGAACGAGATACTTTTTTACGATTGATCGAGTATGTGCCCGGTAACCGGAGGCTTTCGCATCATGTAAACGGCCATATGGTGCATTATAAGGAATCCGACAAGACAAATGTTTTTGAGGGTCCCATGGTGGTTGATCGTGAATCAGTGGGGACATTGGATTCCAGTTATCGCGCCATCAAACTATTGAACGACGATGGTACGTATCCCTTGTTGGTCCCCTCTGCGTTCAATTATCTCCCCGGTGTGGAGGTGCAGGAGTATCCAAGCGGCATTGGTGGATACAGGATCAGCAAAAAAGGTGTCATGCTGCTACGTGATATCCATTATGGTCCTTCTATCAAGAATGATGTGGATACGCCGCGAATCCATTTGTTCTACGCCGAAAAAGCCCCGTCTAGACCATTTTTAGAAACCCAGTTGGGTACCTTGGGTATTTCAGACATCGTACCGCCATTGGTCATACCACCCGACACGGTCATGCGTTTTGTCACCAAGGCCACCATACGTCAAGACATTTCGCTGGTGACCATCAACCCCCATATGCATTTGCTGGGCAAGTCGTTTTTGGCCTACGCCATTCAACCAGATGGCGACACCATACCTCTGATTCGAATCCCTCGATGGGATTTCAGATGGCAGTATTTTTACACTTTTCCCAAGATGCTTCGGATTCCGTCAGGATCCGTGATTGTTGCCGAAGGTGTTTATGACAACACAACATCGAATCCCAATAATCCGTTTAATCCACCTAGGGAAATCACCGGTTTGAAGGGCAGTATGCGTACGACGGATGAAATGTTTCAATTGATCATGACTTTTTTACCATACGAGCCGGGTGATGAAAACATCCGGTTGGATGCGGAAGCGGTCGAGGAGGGTGGATTATAAAAACAGACAAATGAAAAAACATTTGCAATTTATAAAACGGGTGTTACCATTGATGGGCGTTTTTTTATGGTTGTCGTGCACTGTTGCTCTGGCTCAGGAGGACCAACCCATGACCAAGAAACAGAAGAAAGCGCACGAAAAAAAGGAACAGCAAAAGCAGGATGCGCGTAAAGCCGAGATCGAGGGTCGTAAGCGGCACATGAAGCTACAGGACAAGGAAACACGCAAACGCATGAAGAAGAACCGCAAGAAAGGTTCCAAATACGTTGCCAGCAAACCCAGATGGATTGATCGAGTGCTGGCGCCCTTCAAGTAGCACTTAGGCGTATTCGCGCAAATCAACAGGCACTAACTGCGTTACGCCTTGCTCCACCATGGTCACACCATACATCACATCCGTTTCTGCCATGGTGGATTTGTTGTGGGTGATGATGATGAACTGCGAGTCTTTCGAGAAGGTGCGAATGATCTTGCTGAATTTGCCGATGTTGGCGTCATCCAACGGGGCATCCACCTCATCCAAAATACAGAAGGGAGAAGGTTTCAACAGGTAAACGCCGAACAACAAGGAGGTGGCCGTCAAGGTTTTTTCTCCTCCCGATAGCTGGTCGATTGACATGGGCTTTTTACCCTTGGGTTGGGCGATGATTTGCACATCGGATTCCAAAGGATTGGCCAGGTCGGTCAGCAACAAATCGCAGTTGTCCTCTTCTGAGAACAATGTTCTGAAAACGTGGATGAAGTTTGCGCGCACGGCATTGTAGGCCTCCATGAATTTTTCCTTAGCGGTCCCATCGATTTCAGCAATCGTCATCAGCAAGGATTCCTTGGCTTTGTTAAGGTCGTCCTGTTCTTTCAAAATGAAATCATGGCGCTCTTTGATTTCTTTGAATGATTCGAGTGCCATTGGATTGATGGCGCCGAATTCGCTGAGCTGCGTTTTCAGTTTGTCTACTCGGGCCTTCAACTCTTCAGGATTTTGTTCGGGGTCAGGCTCACGGTCTTTAAGGTCGTCCAAGGCGATTTCGAATTCGATATTCAACCGTTCCCGTAAGGATGCCATCTGCAACATCAGCGAGTTTTTCTCATTCTGGATTTCGCGAATGATGGCTTCGGAATGTTCCTTCTGCTTGCGTTTTTCACCGATGGATTTCTCCTCAGCGTCAATCTCCCCTTTGGACTTATAATAATCGTCCTCGTGTTTGCGAAGACCGGTTTCCTGCTCCGTCCTTTTCGATACCAGGGCGGTGAGCTGTTCCTCCGATTGCTTGATAGATGCTTCCAACGTGGTCAGCTGGGTGGTGATACCCTCCAGCTCGCTGGATTGCGTTACACGGTTGTTCGTAAGGTTGGCAACCTGGTTCGACTTGAAACTAATGTCGCGCGTGATGTTTTGAAGCTTGTTTTGCTGTTGGTAGAACTGAATGTTCTTAGCGTTATAGGCGCCCGACATTTCACCAACGTGTCGCTGTAAATCGGAGGATCTAAGCTGTTGCGAGGTTTGCTGTTCCAACAAGTTAGCCAGGTCTTGTTTTCTGGAATCGATCGAGGTCGCTCCCGATCCATCCTGATGGCCTGTTGTGGGCGCAATGAGTCCTTGCAGTTCTTCGTTGAGACGGTCGATGGTGGATTTGGTGTAATTCAACGCCGACAGCAGAAAATCCCTGTTATTGCTCAAAGTGGAAACGCGACCTGTGGCCTTTGCAAATTCACTGTCGAGTCGTGTGACATCAGCGTTACCGGCCGACAATTGAGAGCGGATCCCGGCAATGAAGTTTTCCGTTTCGGTAATCTCAGTTTGCATTTTTTCGATGGCTGCCTGATGCTGCTCGATTTTTTCCGTCAGTTGCTGTAGGTTTTTCTGTCTGCCGGTACGTTTGCCATCGCCATGCCCTACGGATCCTCCACCCATCGTATACCGTTGACGCAAGAAGCGACCGTTGGAACTCAAGATCACAAACCCTTTTTCCAGGTCGGAGGTATCGACGGTGGAAATGTCTTCACTGTCTCGCAACACATGCACATGGCCTAAAAGATGTTCCATGAGCTTGCGATACTTGCCTTCATATTCGGAAACGGACAGTGCGTTTACACATCCATTCACATTGCCGGTTGAGGAGGAGGCGTTCTTTTCAAGGTTTTCCAAAATGAAGAAGTTGGCCCGGCCTTTCGAGGATTTATCGAGCAATTGAATCGCTTGCCAAGCTTCACGTGGTGTATCGGCCACAAAGTGATTGAGGAACGGCTCCAGGTAGTTTTCAATGGCGCTTTTGAATTCATCACGAAAACTGACCACGTCGGAGAGTAAAGGCAGGCTTTTGAAGCCCGACTCACTGGATTTGAGATATCGGATGGAATCGGGGAAGCCCTCCATTTTTTCCATCAGGCTTTTGGTAAGTTCAAACTCATTCGACTTCACGTCACAGGATCGTTTCTCCTCCGATAGTTTCACATTCAATTCACGAAGCTTGACCTCCAATTCAGAGAGCTCATGTGCCAGTTTGCCGACCTGTTCTTTGGAATTTTTGGCAGCTGCTTCCAAACGGGTCACTTCGGGAGAGGCCTCTGCGATTTCCTTGTCCAAGGTTTCCAACTTAGTATGGTTCCCTCCGTTTTGGTCCTGTAAACGTTGAAG
>JBMTLM010000133.1:0-5748 GCA_049431185.1 Bacteroidia bacterium
CAAAAAGCATTGATGGAAGATCAATTTCTGTTGGCCAGTGGTGGCTCCAGTGATGGATCCGTCTCAGCACAAGGGTTGATTTCTCCTTCCCTGATGGTTGGAAACAGCAATGGGGATGATTATGCATCCATCCTCACTTTCAATACCACCACGATGCCCGACACAGGTGTTTCCGCTGCATCGATTTTCCTTCGTCGTGAATCATTGACGGGTACCAATCCTATCGGCTCTAGCATGATGCTGAAAGTAGTTGGCGGTAATTTCGGTGCTTCGGTCAACGTGGAGCCATCTGACTTCGCTGCTCCAGGAGATGCCAATGGCAATCCTTGCCAGTTCGGTACCGCTAACACAAATGGTGGATGGATCCGTTTGGAAGTGCCAGCCTCTTTGCTGCCCTTCATTACACATACATCCAACACCCAATTCATGCTTTCTGCGCCCGGTGCCAGCGGCATGGTGACCTTCACCGGTTCGGCTGATCCTGATTTTGCACCGGTTCTGAATGTCACTTATGGTCCGCAAACCACTTCCATTGCAGAGACCCATACAGCCATGGGAAACCTGATTGCTCTTTATCCAAACCCTACGAACGGTCAGTTGTACATCAGCAACCGCACCGGCTCCGATATCACTTCCATTGACATCATCGATATGCCTGGAAAAGTGGTGTTTTCCAGCTCATCCGTGATGGAGTCATTGGACATATCCAATATGACTCCCGGCAATTATTTGGTGCGCATCACTTCAGTTAATGGATTGTCGACCGTAAAACGGATCGTTAAGCAATAGGCGAAATTCAAATACTTTTATCTTCGGGGGCTACAATTTGTAGCCCCCGAAGCTTTTAAAGCAGGTCTATATTCACGACCTTTGCACCCCTGAATTTACAGCTATGTTATCTGTTTCCAATCTTTCCTTGCGCTATGGCAAGCGGGTGCTCTTCGAGGATGTGAACATCCGCTTTGCGCCCGGCAACTGCTATGGTATCATTGGGGCCAATGGCGCCGGTAAATCCACTTTTTTGAAAATCCTGGCTGGATCCATCGATCCGACTACCGGACAGGTTTCCATGACGACTGGTGAGCGCATGAGTGTGCTCACCCAGGATCACTTTGCCTTTGATGACATCCCGGTGATGCAAACCGTGTTGATGGGAAATAAAAAACTTTGGGAAGTGATGCATGAGAAGGATGCCATCTATGCCAAGGCTGACTTTTCCGATGCCGATGGTGATCGAGCCGCTGAATTGGAGTCGAAGTTTGCTGAAATGGATGGCTGGAATGCGGAGAGCAATGCGGCTGAATTATTAAGCGGGCTCCAGGTGAAGGAGGACAAACACCACCTCTTGATGAAGGAGCTTAACGGTAAGGAGAAAGTAAAAGTGTTGCTGGCTCAAGCGTTGTTTGGCAATCCCGATATTTTGTTGCTGGATGAGCCTACCAACGATTTGGATGTGGAAACGGTGACCTGGTTGGAAGATTATCTGGCCGATTTCCAAAACACGGTAATTGTAGTGTCACACGACCGACATTTCCTGGATGCCGTATGTACGCACGTAGCCGATATCGATTTTGGAAAAATCAACATCTATACGGGCAACTATTCGTTTTGGTACGAGTCAAGTCAATTGGCTTTGCGCCAACGATCCGAGCAGAATAAAAAGGTGGAAGACAAGCGTAAGGAGCTGCAGGAATTCATCGAGCGTTTCAGTGCGAATGCTTCTAAGTCTCGACAGGCTACCAGTAGGAAGAAGCTCCTGGAAAAACTGGTGGTGGATGAAATTCAACCATCCAACCGCAAGTATCCGGGCATCATCTTCACCGCTGAGAGGGACTGCGGTGATCAGATCTTGCAAGTGGAAGGCCTACGCATGGATGGATCCGATGGGACACCGCTCTTCTCCAACGTGGAGTTCAATCTGGTGAAGGGCGACAAAGTTGCATTTCTCTCCCGGAACCAGCTTGCGGTAACCGCCTTGTTGGAGGTGTTGACCGGCGGGATTGAGGCGCATGCTGGCGAATACAAATGGGGAAGCACCATCACGTTTTCCTATTTGCCGAACGACAATAGTGCGTTTTTCAAAACGGATGAAAACCTGATTGATTGGTTGCGTCAATTTTCCGCTGACAAGAACGAAACCTATATCCGAGGTTTTTTGGGTAAGATGCTGTTCTCTGGGGAAGAAACTTTCAAGAAAGCCTCCGTTTTATCTGGAGGGGAGAAGGTGCGTTGCATGGTTTCCCGCATGATGCTCACCAATGCCAACTGTCTAATTTTGGATGAACCCACCAACCACCTCGACTTGGAATCCATCACATCCTTTAACGATGCGTTGATTGCATGGAGGCACGTGACATTGTTTACTTCCCATGACCATCGATTAACGCAAACGGTGGCCAACCGTATCATCGAAATAGGACCGAAAGGGGTCATTGATAAAAGAATGACCTATGATGAATACTTGACGGACGAGCGCGTGAAAGAACAGCGCGCCGCACTTTACCTCAAGTAAGAAAGTTATTTTTTCAAAGGTGCTCCTACCGCAATAGAACAATCATGCCCAGGCTCTCCGTGGGGAGGATTCATGCCTGGTGCTGTTTTGGTGGCTGTAGCTGGGGCAGGGGTGACGGTTGGGCTGGTGGAAACGGTAACGGGTTGTCCGGTAGGTGCAGGATTTGCCGTGATGGTGGGTGCTGCAGCAGGTGCAGGAGTAGCCGTTACGGCAGGCGCTTTGCCGTCTGCAGGCAATGGTTTTCCAACTTCAATTTCGCAACGGTGTCCCGGTTCGCCATGAGGAGGATTCAGAACCACTCCGGCAGGGCTGGCAGTGGCGGTAGCGTTGGCATTTGAATCCGGAAGGGAAACGGTCACTTCAGACGAAACGGTTTCGTTGACAGCAGGAATCGAATCAGTGGTAGGCGCTTTTTCCTCAGATCCGGAAGAGCAAGCGGTGAAAAGCATCGGAGCAAATGCAAGTACAAGTAGTTTTTTCATGGCAGGTTTTTAATATAGGATAATGTTTTGATTCAATTATGCAATGGTGTCGTTATGCGTTTTGAAATACATCTCAACGGTTTTACCGTTATCGGCGAAAATGACTTGGTCAGCCAAGTGCTTCATCAAGAATACGCCACGTCCTGAAGGTTTTTCAATGTTTTCTGGCGCAGTGGGGTCGGGAAGATTATAATAATCGAAGCCCGTACCTTCATCGGCCACCGAAAACATGATTCGGTCGCCATCCACTTCATAATAAACCTTCACTTTCTTGTCGGGGTTGCATTTGTTGCCATGGATGATGGCATTGTTGACGGCCTCGGTCACAGCCACCAAAATGTTGCCGTAAGAATCCTCGTGAATCTCAAATTCACTCTTCATGTCATCAATTACCTTTTCGATGATGTTGATACTATGCGGCTCGGAAATAATCTCCAAGGTGTTGGAGAACTTGGTGGGAGTGGACATACCTGTTAGGGTTGATTTTCTAGGGTTTGAAAGTAGTAATTTACTAGGTTTTTATAAAACGGACTTAAATCGGGAGGGATGGTTTTGAGCAACTCGAACTCTTTCATTTTCAGGCGTTTATATTCTTCAAATTGGCTGGTGTTGCGGTTAGGCATGTCACGACCTTCGTTGGAGCGTCTTTTTTCGTCCTGCTCGCGCTCCCGTTCGGCTTTTTCGCTTTCCAACAAACGGGTTAAAATGTCTTCTTGCCGCTGAATGGTTTCCTGATTGATCTTACGATTCACCAAATCCTTTTCAGTTTGCTCCATCTCTTTAGCCAACTTATCCAAATCACCCAAGGTGCCATTACCATCCTTGTTTTCCTGATTGCTTAATTGTTGTAATTCGTTGCGAATGGCTTCTTGTTGAGCGGCCATCCGAGCCAACTCCTCACTCATGCCACCTTGCTCTCCAGGTTTCCCTTTCTGACCTTCTTTTTTACCATCCATCTTTTTTTGTAAGGCTTTCATCTGCTCATTCAACTGCTGCTGCATCTGTCGAAGCCGTTGCGCCGAAGGTGAAGGTTTTCCTTTGCCGGGTTTTTTGCAACTGCCTTGCATCTGTTGTTGAGATTCCATCTGCTGCTGCATCTGGTTGAAAGCCTCGGAAAGAATCAAAGCGATATTGTTTACGGAAGTCATCACATACTGCTGGTCAGCACGTGCTTGCGGCACGAAACGGTCCTGCAGGTTTAAAATGGTTTTGCCAAGGTTATAGTTGATGGCGGCGATTTCGGTATTGACGACGTTCTGGATCTGTACTACCCTTTTGCTGAGTGCAAACAGGGAGTCCTCCAATACCTTGGCGTCGTCTTTGAGTTCCCTTTGGCGCTGGGCCAGCTTGGTATATCGTGGATTGTTGACGTCGATGCCTTTCAATTCCTGCATGAGGGCCTCCTGATCCAACGAAAAACGGATCAGGTTTTCCAGAAGCATTCGAAGAGATTTCATATCCTCCTCTGCTTGCTCTTGTTGTTGCTGTTGCTGCTGCTGTTTCATTTTCTGAGCCAGCTTGTCCATCTTGTCAGCGGCCTTTTTCTGCGATTGAGATGCATTTTTCTGGTCTTTCTTATCGCCCCCCAACTCCTGTTCACTTTGCTCCATGTCCTTTTCAATATCCTGCATCTCCTCGGTATTATCACTCATCTCATTGGGAAACTCCAACTCCTTGTTTTTTTCCTGAAGCTCCTTGTTTTCCTGCTGCAATTGGTCGAACTGCTTGTTGAGCGCTTGCTGTTGCTCTTTGAGTTTGGGATCCGAGCCTTTCGACTGTTCGGTCTTTTCAGACAACTCACGTTGTTCCTTTTCCAAACGCTCCAGTTTTTCGATGTTCTCTTGGATTTTCTTTTCGACCTCCAATTGCTTGAACAACTCCAAAGTGCGGTCTAGCTGCTTCTCCAGATCCTTGCTGTCAAGCTTCATCTGTTCCAACTTGTCTTTGAGTTCGTCCTTATCTAGTTCCGACATCAGCTTTTCCAGCTCCTGCAGCATTTTCTTCATCTCGTCGGTCATGAGTTTGTCAAACAACTCTTCCAGCTGCTGTTTTTTATCGCGAAGCTGTTCATTGTCTTTTCGGAACTCATTCTCCCGACTGTTGTTTTTTTGGTTCTGCTTGCGGATGTCTTCCACCTGCTTTTGAAGTTCTTTCTGACGCTTCAACAGGTCTTCGATTTTTTTCTTGTCGTCGTAGTTCAGGTTTTTCTTCTCCACCATGTCGCGCGCGGCCTTGTTCAGGTCCTTTTGTAAATCGCGCGTCTGGTTGATGCTTTTCTCAAGATCTGATTTCAATTTGTCGGAATTCTGCTCTGCTTCCTTTTCCAGTTCCTCAGCCGATGGGGCCTTGTAAAGCAAAGGCTGTGTGCGTGCGGATTTGGCACCCACCACGCCATCATTGTCCCAAACTTCGAAATAGTATTCAAGTTCTTCACCGGGTTGAATGGACAAGGGTTGCATATCCCAGGCGTGGAAAAAGACATCCTGTTGCGCACTGCGGTTCACGGAAAGGTTTTGTACACCTTCTTTGATGCTGCGCGGATTGATTTCCGAAGTTTTCAAGAACCTGTAATGGAAGGCCAGCTTTGTAAATCCATAGTCGTCGCGAACATCGCCTTTGAAATATACCAGTGTGGAGCTGGTGGAGTCTTGTTGTTGTTCCACGCGGATGGAGGGATGCAGGTCGGGCACCACGTTTACGGTATAGCTCATGGGTTCCTGAGCCGACATCAACCGGTTCGATGGCAATACCGCG
>JBMTLM010000134.1:0-5714 GCA_049431185.1 Bacteroidia bacterium
AGCTATTGACAGAATTTAGGTCCATCACATCTGCAAAAAACAAGGAGAAAAGAATGTATTCTTTTATTGAAAGATACAATCAGAAACATCCCTTGCTCCCATTAGCCCAATAAAAAAGCCCGAGGCTTTGGACCCGGGCTCAAATCATGATGAATGATTTTATTTGGCCTTTTCAAGTTGGAGGTTAACCTTAAAGTCTACATCGGAACCAACCACTGCTCCGCCTGCCTCTGTTAAGGTGTTCCATTTTAATCCATACTCTAGGCGGTTTACCTTGCCGGTGATTTTAAATCCGGCTTTGGTGTTACCCCATGGATCTTTGGTGGTGCCCGTGTAGATAACATCGAGCGTGATGGTTTTGGTCACGTCACGGATGGTGAGGTCACCGGTCAGCTTGTATTTACCTTTACCTGCTGATTTCATTTGCTTACCCTTGAAATTGATTTCGGGATATTTACCTGCGTTGAAAAAGTCGTCACTTTTCAAATGATCATCACGCATTTGGTTATCCGTATTAATGGAACCGACTTTTATGGAAAAATCCACTTTGGCGTCCGAAAAATCAGCTTTGTCTGAAAGCACGTTGCTGTTGAATTCTTTAAAATATCCAGTCACCTCAGAAATCACCAGGTGAGTTACAGTGAAGGAAACCTGGGAATGTGCAAAGTCTACATTCCATTTGTTGTTTTGCGCAGACAGACTCAAGGTCGACGCCATCAGGGAAAGGATTAAAATTGCTTTTTTCATGTTTTTTCTTGATGTTTAATGTGATGCAAATATATGTTAAATATATGTCATAACATATAAATTTAATAAAATTATTTTAAATAGCTGTTTATTAATATATTATGATTGTAAATGCGTCGAAATTATAAATATATTTGGAGCCTATTACCCGGGATTTTGGTAATTCTCGGGAATCTGTTGGGTGGTTGGTGGGTCGCTTCCAATGCGGTATTTGTTTTTCTGATATTAACGGTTTTAGAGATTTTTCTACCAGTTGACCCATCAAACGAACAGCACGCTGAAGATTGGTTTCCGGATGCATTGCTTTTTGTGCATGTGATGGTTCAAACAACGAGTTTGGTAACCTTGTTCTGGACACTTGAGCATTTTGAATATTCGTTGGTCCAGTTGCTGTTATTGTCTTTGTCAGTAGGTACCCACTCCGGGTCTTCAGCCATTGTCATTGCGCACGAACTCATCCACCGGAAAAACCCTTGGTACCGTGGTTTTGGCTCCTATTTGCTTTTTACGGCTGGTAACATTTATTTTTTCATTGATCATTTGAAAGTACATCACAAGCATGTTGGAACGGATGCAGACCCAGCCACTGCCAGACAGGGTGAGACATTATATCGGTTCTTTGCTCGGAGTTTAACAGGACAAATCAGCAGCTCTTGGAAGGTTGAGTCGCTCAGGCTTAGGCAGGAGGGTAGGTCGGCTTTTTCCTTATCAAATTATTTGATCTCATCCCTGTTATTGTTATTCCTATTGTTGTTTGTGCTCTATTACTTCTTTGGATGGATTGCCGTTGGTGTATTCATGCTTCAGGTGTTTTTCGCCAACTTTTTGCTCGAATACACCAATTACATTGAGCATTACGGACTCACCCGTCAACCCGATGAGCGTGTCACTGAACATCATTCCTGGCAAACCGATAAAGTATTGAGTCGATATTTTTTGATTGACTTAAGTCGACATGCGGATCATCACTACTATGCTTCCAAGCCTTATCACACGCTTAAAAGTTTTGATCATAGTCCCGTGCTTCCGTACGGGTATGTGTCCATGATATTCTTTGCATTAATTCCACCATTGTTTTTCAGATTCATGCATCCGCACCTTTCCGTTAATCGGTTTCGGGTCTAAAGGTTTCCCATGCGGAATTCGAACCTGAGGCCTTTGCAGTGGCTGTTTATCTGCCCAAAATTTTTTCTTTTAGATAGCGGCAAGTAAATGATTTCTTGCTTTTGACTAATTCCTCGGGTGTTCCCTCAAAAACCATGGATCCGCCATTTATACCACCCTCCGGACCCAGGTCAATGACCCAATCAGCCGATTTGATGATTTCCGGATTGTGCTCAATCACAATGATGGAGTTTCCTTGTTTGATAAGGGCATTGAAAGCATCCAATAACTTATGAATATCGTGGAAATGAAGGCCTGTGGTAGGTTCATCGAAAATAAAAAGGCTGCCAGTGGAGGCCTGTCCACGTCCGATAAACGAAGCCAATTTGATACGTTGAGCCTCTCCGCCACTTAACGTGCTCGAGGATTGACCTAATCGCACATATCCTAGACCTACGTCGGCCAACGGCTTCAGTTTGGCAGCCACTTTTTCCATTTGCGTGGAGTATTTGGTTTTAACCGGGGTATTGAAGAAGGCGATGGCGTCGTCTACGGTCATGCCCAGAATTTGGTCGATGTTCATGCCGTTTAACTCCACTGAAAGGACTTCATCCTTAAACCTTCGTCCGCCACAAGCCTCGCATTTCAAGTGGATGTCGGCCATGAACTGCATCTCAATGGTGACACTGCCTTCGCCCTGACAAATTTCGCATCTGCCACCATCCACATTGAAGGAGAAATGGGATGGTTTCAGATTTCGGTTACGGGCATTCGGCAAATCAGCAAACAGCGAACGGATTTCATCATAGGCCTTCACATACGTAACCGGATTGGATCGCGACGACTTGCCAATGGGATTTTGGTCCACCAGTTCGATTTCGCTGATGGAATGATAATCACCTTCCAGCCGGTCGAAGTTACCTGTCTGCTCGCCGTAACCACCGATGATTTTTTTAATGGCAGGGTATAGGATTTTTTTGACCAATGAAGTTTTACCAGATCCGCTTACACCCGTTACAGCCGTGAGTACACCTAGCGGAAATTTCACATTGATGTTATTCAGGTTGTTTTCGCGGGCACCCAGAACTTCCACGTATTGTTTCCACTTTCTTCGGCGCTCCGGCACAGGTATGTTCATGGATCCTGAAAGGTATGCTCCAGTTAATCCTTTGGATTGCATGATTTGCTTGAATGTACCTTGGAAAACCAATGTTCCACCATGGCTTCCTGCCATGGGACCTATATCGATCAGCTGATCGGCGGCGCGCATGATTTCTTCATCATGTTCAACAATGATGACGCTATTCCCCAGTTTTTGCAAGGATCTGAGTACGCCGATTAATCTTTCCGTATCTCTAGGATGCAGACCGATAGAGGGCTCATCGAGTATATACATGGACCCTACCAGGCTACTTCCGAGCGATGTTGCCAGATTGATTCGTTGTGACTCTCCACCAGATAAGGAGTTAGACAAACGGTTCAGGGTTAGGTATCCCAATCCGACGTTTTGGAGGAACTGTAGTCGTGAGGTGATTTCAGTGAGTATTCGTCCGGCGATTTTCAGCTCGAAGGGGGAGAGTGTCAGTTTCTCAAAAAACCGAATACACTCGTCCACTGGCATCAACACCAGTTCGGTGATGGAGTGGCCATCCACTTTCACATAATTGGCATCTGATCTCAAACGAGATCCTTGGCATTCGGGACATTTAGTCTTGCCCCGATAGCGAGATAGCATGACCCTGTATTGTATCTTATAATTGTTCTCTTCGAGAAAGGTAAAGAACTCATTGATTCCCTTAAAATGCGCGTTGCCTTTCCAAAGTAATTCCCGGTCGTGCTTGTTCAACTGATAGTAGGGTCGGTGAATGGGAAAATTGAACTTATGGGCAACCTTAACCAACGCGTCGTTCCACTCCCTCATCTTTTCACCTCTCCAACAAACAATCGCGCCATCATAAATTGACAGGCTTTTATCGGGCACGACCAAGTCCTCATCAATACCAATCACACTACCGAATCCTTCACAATGTTTGCATGCACCATATGGATTATTGAAGCTGAAAAGGTTTACCGTGGGTTCTTCGAACACGATTCCATCGGATTCAAATCGATTACTGAATGAGCGCTCTTCAATCGAACCTTGGTCGTCCTCTGAAATTACCATACACGTGCCTCTTCCTTCGAAAAATGCGGTTTGAGCAGAGTCGGCAATCCTGGCTTTGAATTCGTCATCCAAATTTTCAATCATGAACCGGTCAACCAGGATTCTTGTTTCAGGGAACGTTTCCTTGGTTTTGGATTTGCCCGTTTTGGTTTTCTTCGGGGCCTCAGCCAACAATTCTTCGATTTTGCTCACCTTTCCTTCCAACCAAATCCTTGTGAAACCTTTCTGCAGCAGCACGGAGAGTTCTTCATGCAGCGATCTTTGGGCTGTTTGTGAAAGCGGCGCAAAGAGCATCGTTTTAGACCCATTGGGTAGAGCGGTACAATAATCGGTGACATCGCTCACGGTGTGCTTTTTCACCTCATTGCCTGAAACGGGAGAGTAAGTCTTTCCAATTCTTGCAAAAAGCAGCTTCAGGTAATCGTAAATTTCCGTACTGGTACCAACGGTTGAACGCGGGTTACGCACATTCACCTTTTGTTCAATGGCGATTGCAGGCGAAATACCTTTGATGAATTCAACCTCCGGCTTATCCATTCTGCCAATAAACTGTCGTGCATAGGATGAGAGACTTTCCACGTAACGTCTTTGGCCCTCCGCGTAAAGCGTATCAAACGCCAAAGAGGATTTACCAGATCCCGAAAGCCCGGTGATAACCACCATTTGATTTCGGGGAATGCATACGTCCAACTTTTTCAAGTTGTGAACGGAGGCTCCTTTGATAATGATGAACTCCTTGGGGTTGGCGTCAGGGTTGAATCCCATAAAACTGTTGAAGGGCCGGTTTAATGCAGGGGGCAAAATTAGTGATTAACTGAGGTTCAGTACTCGAAAAGGGGTAATAAAGAAACAGGCCTCCGAGGAGGCCTGTCGTCTTATCATGATGAAATGAAGTTCGGAAACTAAACGCGCTTTTCCTCAATCCTGGCTTTTTTGCCAAAGATTTCGCGGAGATAAAAGATACGTGCCCTGCGAACCACACCACGCTTGTTCACATCAATACGGGCAATTTTAGGACTGTATAGTGGGAAAATACGCTCAACGCCAACGCCATTGGATATTTTACGTACGGTAAAGGTTCGGGTAGTACCGTGACCCTTACGCTGCAAAACAACGCCTTGAAACTGCTGTTCGCGCTCCTTATTACCCTCTTTGATTTTGTAAACAACGGTAACAGTATCACCTGCTTTGAACTCGGGAAATTCCTTTTTCGCGTTCAGGCTGTCTTCAACAAATTTTACTAAATCCATGGCCTTTAATATTTTAACCCTTCGTCAGTGATTCGTGGAAGGGACTGCAATATTAGGGAATTTTCCCCAATTTTCGACAAGACGCTTAAAATATGTATTAGCCGTTCAAATTTTGATCGGTTTGGTGTGATTTGAAAAGGTCTGGCCGACGTTCTTTGGTTCTTATAAGTGATTGGTTGTAAAGCCATTCCGAAATTAACTTGTCGTTGCCCGTTAAGAGAATGTCGGGCACTTTCCAGCCATTAAAGTCTGCTGGACGGGTGTATACGGGTGGCGCAATAAGGTGATCCTGGAAGGAATCGGATAGGGCAGAGGTTTCATCCGAAATGGCGCCAGGAACCAATCGAATGATGCTATCGCATAAAACGGCTGCCGCCAATTCACCTCCAGATAAAACATAATTGCCGATGGAAATCTCTTTTGTGATCAAATGTTCCCTGATCCGTTCG
>JBMTLM010000135.1:0-5679 GCA_049431185.1 Bacteroidia bacterium
ATGCTGAAGGATCATCTTTCTTAAATGACCAGCTATGAAATCAATATTTTTGAAAAGGGAGAGGATTGCCTTGATCAATTGCACTTGAAACCCGGCATTGTTTTTCTTGATTTTTATTTGAACTCCGTAGATAAGGAAGCCATGGACGGCCTGGAGGTGTTGCAGGAAATCAAGAAGGTTGATTCCGAAATTGATGTGGTGATGTTATCCGGCCAAGACAAAATTGAAGTGGCTGTTAAAACCATGCAATATGGTGCCTTCGACTATATTGTAAAAGGTGAAAGTGCCTTTTATCGTGCGGAAAAGGCGGTATTCAACATCTATCGCTTCAAGAAACTGCAAGGCAATGCCGACTCTTATAAGAAGCTCTCTATTTGGTTAGCCGTCGGTTTCGCAGGACTCGCATTACTGGTGATGTATTTGCAGATGTCGGGGAAAATCAAAGACATGCCAGGCTGGTTGTAATCCGCCAAGCGTATCAGGATTTTCATCGCTGTCCCAACATCCGTTCGACGTATTTTCCAACCACATCGAATTCCAAGTTAACCTTATCCCCTACGCCTAAAAGACCCATGGTGGTATGCTGAAAGGTGAACGGTATAACTGCCACGGTGAAGAAATCATTGCCTGCTTGCACCACGGTTAAACTCACCCCGTTGATGCAAATGGAGCCCTTCTCAATGAAATAACGGCTTTGCTCTTTGGATATACCGAACCGGAAGATCCAACTGCCTTGCATGTCCGTAATTTCTTCACAAACACCGATGCAATCCACGTGGCCTTGTACGATATGGCCATCCAATCGGCCACCAACCAAAACACATCGCTCAACATTCACTTTCGAACCGATATGCAATAAACCGAGATTGGTGCGATTCAATGTTTCTTGTATAGCCGTTACATAATAAGTGTCATTTTCAATCCGGGTTACCGTGAGACATACGCCATCATGGGCAATACTCTGGTCAACCCTCAACTCATTTGTAAATGAAGCTATCAGGCCAAAGGTAATGTTGGTTCCCTCTCGTTCGATGGATTTCACGGTGGAAATCGATTCTATAATACCGGTAAACATGCTCGTGTTCTTATCTGATCATTTGCAGCGGGCCCTTCAACTCCCTTTCCACACCACCATCTAACGATTGCTCCACTACTTTACACACATAATAATAAGTTCCTGCGGGCAAATCATCCCCCTCGTTTTCCGTTTTGCCGTTCCACAACACATCAGGGTCGTTCGTTTTGAAAACCACCATTCCCCAACGATTGAAAATGATCAAATCAACAGATTCAACTTGGCGATAGGGAAAGGGCACAAAAAGGTCATTAAATCCGTCGGCGTCTGGGGTAAAGACATTGGGCAGCTCATATCGTGGACAATATTCCACACAAACCTCCAAGCCCCCAGAACTGGTGTTGCCTGTAGTATCCGTGGCTGTAACCAAATAACATCCGGAAATGCCTAGTGAGTCGGCCAACTGCCATGAGGTGGCAAGTCCGCTGTTGATGACCGCCAAGGTTTGATAACTCGCTTCCAAGTCCGGTTTATAGCTGACCGTATAATATTCTATGTCGCCACCACATGAGTCAACAGGTGCGGGCCATTGTAACTCCAAAATACCGGATTCACAATCTGCCACAAAGGCGATGACGGAAGGTGGACACGGAGCAACATTGTCTATAGGAATGGCACATATCTCTTGAGAAAAGTTGATAATCGGATCTACATATCCTGGTGCTGAATACGATCCCGTACTTCGAACTTTGTAGCAGTATATTTGACCGTTTTCCAATAGACTATCGGTAAAAAAACGATTGTTGGTGAATCCAATGGAATCATAAATGGAGCCGTTTAAACGATAGACTGTATAAACTGAGTTGACCCATGGAACCGTCTCGCTCCATGAAAGTATTACACGATTGTCCGTGGTAACAGCTGATAGAAAAACGGTGGTGGCAGGTGTGGAAGATCCTACCTCCACAGGGTTGCCGCCGACTGTTGAGAACAACCGTATCTTGTATGTGTATCCGTTGGATGCGGTGTTTATACCGGCATCGGTAAACAACGTGTCATCCAATCCTCCCACATTAACACCAATCGTTTGAAAAGCGCCGCCACCCACGGATCTTTGAACGGAATAACTGTGCGGGGCAGGGAATTGAACGGTATCAAGGTCCGTAGGTTTGCTCCAGGCCACGTAAACTTGACCTATGTTGATGTCTGTGGTAAGAATACTGGCATTGGTAATCACAGGCACTTCCTTTTTAAGTACAGCACACGCTTCTTGAGACGCATAGCTGGCACCGCCGTCTGCGAACTCGGCGATGACCAGATAGCAATAATCCGTTCCAGCGGCTAAACCGGGTCCACCGTTATTATCGATGAATGATGTGTTGTTCAAGCCTTGCAGGGTGGCGATTCGGACGTAACCGGTATATGCAGGCACACCGGTCTCACACGGAGCGGGTGTGAATCCGTAAAAACCCGTTCGACGATATAGTCCGTAACCAATGGCGTCTGTGCACAAAGAGGGACTCCACGTTACCGTCATGGCATTTCCCGAGGGTGTTGCAGTCAGGTTCTGCGGTGCCGGGGCCACTACGGTGATGCGTACAGAGACCAAGTCGACAAGGTTTACGAACGGATCATTATCACCCGCCTTGAAGACCATTTGCCATGGTTGCAATCGGACATGATCACAGTTGGTTTGCCATGAGAAAGCAGATGAAACAGTGCCGGTGCCTGACACAGGCTGATTGAATAGTGCAGGGCTGCTGACGACCTCCAGTGGCCCACCCGTGGCAGTTAATGTAATCAGATCGGTAGGGTCAGCGTCGGTGGCGGTTACTGTAAAATTCACTTGGTCGCCGGCGGTAACACAGATGTCGTTGAGGGCGGAAATCACCGGTGGCGCATTGGAGTTGGGGTTGTTGCACGATATGTTCACTTGCATGTCACGCTCTACAAAACCTATCTGAACCCCGTTCCTCCACTCTCTGATGAGAATGGCGATGTTGTATTCGCCGCAAATGACAGGGTTGAACCAATTGAGGTCTCCGGTAATAGAGTCTATTTCGAAGGAAGAACTGGCTTGCGGAAAAGCATAGCCACCAATTGAAACACCGCCCGCACCCTTGCAAGGGATCAAATGATAAGACAGGCTGTCGCCATCAGGATCGAAAGCGTTGGGATTATGTACAAACGGTTGTCCTACGACACCCTGATCGATGGGGGGTTGCAACAACAGCGGTGAGTTATTGAATCCGAGAAAAGCGGAAATGATCAATTGTGATTCCACATAGAACGGTACATTGATCGAATTGGGAATGTTGATCACTCCACCGTTTCGGTTGGGGTCTTCGAAATACATGGTGTACACAGAAGGACCGGGATAGGTGTGTATGCCGGAGTAAATATTACGACGGATATCACTGCCCGGACCACCAAACTGGTCTTGGAACGAGGTTCTGGGCAATATGGAACTGGTGCCGTCTCCCCAGAAAAGCTCCAACTCCGGTCGATCGGCTGGGCTTGAGGTCTTGGTGTAGGTGGTTATGGTGGCGCGGTAGACGTATTGACCAATTCTTTCGTAGGTGATTTCACCGGCACGGTTATGGGTAGCATGGGCTGTCATCGTAAATGATAACAACAACATAAAAAGTATGGCCCTGGTCATCATTTAAATTCTTTTTCAATAATCAATGACCTGTTGTTCCATCTGCTCTGGCATGGGTCGCATCCCATATTGTTGGTTGCGAAGTTTCGGCTCAAAACCCGCTTCTCGAATGGCTTGTTGAATGCCTGAACTGGTGAATCGATGAGGCGCACCGGCAACAGAGACTACATTTTCTTCAATCATGATTGAACCGAAATCGTTGGCTCCGGCAAACAGGCAGGTTTGCGCAACATGCTTACCCACGGTTAACCATGATGCCTGGATGTTTTCGATGTTCGGCAGCATGATGCGGCTCAATGCGACGGTTCTTACATATTCTTCCGCCGTAACATGGTTCCTAATGCCCTTCACGTTTCTGAGTAACGTTCCTTCATCCTGGAAGGGCCATGGGATAAAGGCGATGAACCCTTTGGCTTCAGCGGGCTTCTCAGACTGAACCGTACGCAAAGCCACCAAATGTTCAAACCGCTCGTCTATGGTTTCCACATGACCGAACATCATGGTGGCGGAGGTAGTGATGTTTAGCTGATGTGCAGCCCTCATCACGTCCAACCATTCACCACCGGTACACTTTCCCTTGGATATCATCCTACGCACACGATCGCTGAGAATCTCCGCACCGGCACCGGGAAGAGAATCCATGCCAGCCTCCTTCAATTCGGAGAGGACTTGCGTGTGGGTTAAACGCTCGAGTTTTGAAATATGAGCGATTTCGGGTGGACCCAGGGCATGAAGTTTCAACTGCGGGAATTCCGCCTTCAAAGAACGAAAGAGCTTCACATAGAAATCAAGTCCGAGATCAGGGTGATGACCCCCTTGTAATAATAATTGATCCCCTCCATACTTGAACAACTCTTCGATTTTCGTCCGATATTGGTCCATCGACGTAATGTAGGATTCCGCATGGCCAGGAATACGGTAGAAGTTGCAAAACTTGCAATTGGCAATGCAAACGTTGGTGGTATTAACATTGCGATCGATGATCCAAGTAACCTCTTTGGCAGGTTTGCGCTGCATCCGCATCCGATGGGCGGTACGCATCAGGTCAGGGGTGGAAGCATTGTAATACAACTGTTTGCCCTCGAAAACAGAGAGCATTTCTCCATTCAATGCCCCATCTAACAACTCTGAAGTTGAACAATCCCCTTTCATTTCCATAATCTCATCAAAAATAAACATTTAAAACCCCTTATTGTTATGACCTGTGACATCCCATATGCCTTTGATTTACACAAGGGTTTGGTTAATTTCGCCCCACCAATCAACTCAAAGCAATGAACCTCTCTATCAAAAAAGCCAATGTCCTTCCAAAAACCGATCACATTGCTGTTGTGACCACGGATATAGGATCCATTGATCGTAGATTGCTCAAGAAAAACGAACTTGAGTTTGTACGCAAGGAAGTCAAGAAAAAGTCTAAATTGATTTCTGTGAATCAGTATTCCAGGCATGTATTCATTTGCTTGGTTGACGTCAATGGCAAAGACGAACACTTGGTGTTGGAAGCTTATCGCAGGGCGGGTGATTCTTTGACTGCAGCACTCAATCGATTAAAAGCCGGATCCGTTTGTGTCACCAGTAAGGAATCGGCCGATGAGGTTTGCGCCTTCGCCGAGGGGATGATGCTGGGCAATTATCAATTCCTGAAATACAAATCCAACCCTGAAAACAATTCCCTCAAAAAGATTTCAGTATTCGCAACCACCATACAGCAAAAAGAACTCGATCATACCAAAACCATTTGTGAAGCGGTCTGCCATGCGCGAGACCTTGTCAATGAACCTGTCATTTCACTCAACGCAACCGATCTTGCCAATGCCTTTAAGTCATTAGGAAAAGATGCCGGGTTCTCCGTTAAGGTTTTAGATAAGGCAAAAATCAAGGAAATGAAGATGGGCGGCTTGCTTGCCGTGAACATGGGAAGTATTGACCCTCCCACTTTCACCATCATGGAATGGAAACCGGCCAAGCACATCAACACCAAACCATTCGTATTGGTAGG
>JBMTLM010000136.1:0-5612 GCA_049431185.1 Bacteroidia bacterium
GTGGGTGGTTTCCAGCTTACGGGCTACTACCACCTCAGCGATCATTTCTGTTACCCCAGCGCCAATCATGTGGGCACCTAAGAATTCACCGTATTTGGCGTCAAAAATCACCTTAACGAACCCGTCGGTATTACCAGCTGCACTGGCTTTTCCGCTGGCCATGAAGGGGAATTTACCCACTTTGATCTCGTATCCTGCATCTTTCGCTGCCTTTTCAGTATATCCCACCGATGCTATTTCCGGTGAGCAGTAGGTACATCCAGGCACGTTGTTGTAATCGATAGCATGGGGCTGATGAGCATATTTTTTCTCAAGATATCCAATCGCCTCAGCCGCATTGATGCCTTCCTTACCCGCAACGTGAGCCAGGGCTTGTCCGGGTGTACAATCTCCAATCGCATAAATCCCTGCCACGGAAGTTTGCTGGGTTTTATCAACCACAATCTTTCCTTTTTCCATTTTGATTCCAGTCTCCTCTAAACCGATGTTCTCGATATTGGGAGCAATGCCCACAGCACTTAAAACCAGATCCGCTTCCAAAACAGATTCTCCGGCAGCCGACTTCACCTTGGCTTTAACACCGGCACCGGCAGTATCAACAGATGTTACTTCGCTTGAAGTCAAAATTTGAATTCCCTTTTTCTTGAGTTGCTTTTCCAATTCCTTGCTGATATCAGTATCTTCAACAGGAACAATTCTGTCCATGAATTCCACGATGGTTACTTTCGTCCCCATAGCATTGTAAAAGTCAGCAAACTCAACACCAATAGCACCACTTCCAACAACGATCATGGATTTTGGCTGGGTTGGTAATACCATCGCTTCGCGATATCCAATTATTTTCTTTCCATCTTGAGGGAGGTTGGGAAGCTGGCGGCTTCTGGCTCCTGTAGCGATGATGATGTATTTTCCTTCAACGATTTGTTTTTTACCATCGGCGGCAGTCACCTCAATTTTTCCTTTTCCTGCAATCTTGCCGTATCCCATGATCACATCGATCTTGTTCTTTTTCATCAGGAACTGAACACCCTTACTCATTTTATCGGCAACACCGCGACTGCGTTTTACAACGGCTCCAAAATCATGTTCAACGCCGGAACTTTTGATTCCGTAATCAGCACTGTGCTTTAAGTATTCATACACCTGCGCACTTTTGAGCAGGGCTTTGGTTGGGATACAACCCCAGTTCAGACAAACACCACCCAAACTTTCTTTTTCGATGATTGCCACTTTTAAACCAAGCTGAGAAGCCCGAATTGCAGCCGGATAACCACCGGGACCGCTACCCAAAACAAGAACGTCGTATGCCATGATTCAGTTTTTAATGATTGGGTGCAAAATTAAGGTATCCTTGCCAATTCGGGTTTCAATTGAGATGTGGTTTTATAAGTAAATTTGTCTCACAATGAAAATCACCGGATCCCTTTTAAAGCTGATTTCAGTCCCGTTACTCCTGCTCCTTTTGTCTTGCACCAAAGACAGTGGTACAGATGGAAGCGGAAACAATCCATGGGATCCCAATGCCATGCATGGGGTTTGGATCACCACGACTGCTAGTCCAGTTTTAGATACGAAAACTGCCATTGTCGATGCCGTTGATGCCTGCAAGAAAGCTGGCTTGAACAATATTTTTGTGGTTGTGTATAACAGTGCCCGTACGATTTACCCCAGTGAAGTAATGGGAAGAATTGTGGGTGTCAAACAAATGGAACGATTTGCCGGCAGAGATCCTCTCAAAGAGTTGATCGATGCAGCCAAAGCCAAAGGAATTAAAGTTCATGCTTGGTTTGAATATGGTTTTGCAGCTTCGTATGGCTCTCAAGGAGGTCCTATTATCGCAGCGAAGCCGAATTGGAAAGCAATTGATCAATCGGGTAAACTGGTTTCAAAAAATGGATTTGAGTGGCTGAATGCATTTGATCCGGAGGTGCAGCAGTTCATGTTGGATTTATTCAAAGAGGTTATAACCAAATATGCAGTTGATGGTGTGCAAGGTGACGATCGGTTGCCCGCGTTGCCATCAACTGGTGGTTATGATCCCTATACAGTTGCTCTATATAAACAAGAAAACAACGGAGCAGAGCCGCCCGTGGATTACAAAGAGGCGAACTGGGTAACGTGGCGGGTGAAAAAATTGAATGGGTTCATGAAGCGACTCTACACGGAGGTAAAAGCACTTAAACCATCGGTGCAAGTCACCATGGCTCCCAGCCCATACCCTTTTGGCAAAGATGAATATTTGCAGGATTGGCCCACGTGGGTGGATAGTTCTTGGGTGGATGCTGTGATACCGCAATGTTATCGATACGACATCACAGCATATACGGCATTGGTGAGTCAGCAGCGCGTGTTTTATCGAAACGATAAAATCCCTCTTTACCCAGGTGTCTTATTGAAAATTGCCAACTATACAGCTACGCCCGGATTGCTCACATCCATGATTCAAGCGAATCGAAACGCGACTTTCAAGGGTGAGGTGTTTTTCTTTTACGAGGGATTGCCTGAACGGATAACTTGGTTTACCGATCAGTATCAAACCATACAGTAGCTATATCAATCGTTCAGTTCAGCGAACAAGGTTTTGAAACATTCCGCAGTAGAAAACTTCTCTTCGGTTTTAGTTCCGTTCATATATCCCAAGAAATTCTCAGCGCTGGTCCACACGGTTTGAATAAACCCTCTGTAATGGGCTGCTGTTTTTTTATCGACTGATTTTTTAAATGCCTTGTAATCGGTCACTTGTTGCTTGGCCACATCGGCCTTGCGCCAGGGACACATCATTACATCGTATCCTTTTTGTGCAAATGTTTCTGCTGTTTTAGGTGAGGATTCATAATGCCAGTCGTTGATCACCACATTGCGGTTGATCATGTCAATGGAACGATATGTATCGTTTGTACTGCCCTCCCACATGCCCAACTTGGTTGCTTCTCCATCAATCATTCTGTCTCCCCAGATCCAGAGTCGGCCTTTACGTGAAGCCACATGATCGTTGATTTTATTTACTTCATCAGCAAACAATTTAGATCGATCCAATCCCGCGCAGCGGATACATCCTGCCATGCCGATATAGAATACTTCGTCCATTCCAGCATGGAAATGCTTGGTTTCACAAGCTTCCATGATTTCATCAACCAAATCAAATACGACGGAATGAACTTCGGGGTTCAGTGGACAATAACTTTTGCAATATAAACTATCGGCATTGGGCCATTTGTACGTTTCTGGCATGCGAATCCATGGCGTTTCATCAAATTGAGGATAAACTCGGAGCAAAGAACTTAAGCTGGTAGACCAGGATTGGTGACCGAATAAATTTAATTGAGGCACCAAGGTGATTTTGTGTTTTTTACAAACATCCACAATACGCTTCATTTCATCGCGACTGAGAGCAGCCAGCTGTGTTGTATCGTTTGTGCGTTTGGCTGTATTGACCAACTCCGGATGTGAAGTGTAGCGATAGTTGTAATCTACCCGCATGATCAACACGTTCACTTTTCGGGGTGCCAATTCATTTTCAATGAAATTGATAAAAAAATCAAGTCCGCTATAGGAAGGAGCTGCAATACAAAAACCTCGTACCTCTTTCGGAAGCTTAGGCGGAGCAGCATGCGAGGTACTGAATATAGATAATGATGACAGAAGGAGTAAGGCGATAAGATTACGCATGTAAAAACTTTTCTTTAAGGTAGTTTATTCCTTCCATTAATGCCTAAATTGATGGTGAAAATTGCGCACATGAAATTCAATTTGCTTGCCCTCTCTTTCCTTCTTTCCCTTCATGTTTTTTCTCAGTCCTATACCATTCGGGTAAACCTAATCGGATATACCCCAGGGTATCCCAAAAAAGCATTGGTATTGGCCAAAGAAGCTGTTACAGAGAATATTTTTCTATATAGCGCTAATGGAACCAAAGTAAAATCCTTTGCGCTTCAAACATCCAAGACGAAACCTTGGCCGCCATTCTCGAACTATTATGAATTGGATTTTACAGAGGTCACTTCTCCCGGAAATTATGTTGTTGCCAATGAAAACAAATCCATTCAATCGGAGATATTTCAGATCGGAAATTATCCGGCACTGCAAGAAGAAGTCATTCGGTTTATGCAAACACAACGTTGTGGATACAATCCGCATACCAACGAAGTATGTCACACGCTCGATGGAAAAAGTTTTTACGGTGATCGTCCCGATTCATCCTATGTTGATGCACGAGGAGGTTGGCATGATGCCGGTGATCAATTGAAATATTTAATTACGGGAAGTAATGCCACTGCGCGCATGATGATGGCCTATGAATGGAATGCGAAGGCATTTAGTGATAGAGTAAACGAATGGGGGCAACCCATATCCAATGGCATCGCAGATGTATTGGATGAGGCGAAGTGGGGACTGGATTGGATACATCGCTTACATCCAACAAAAAATGAATTGATTCATCAGGTAGCTGACGACAGGGATCATTTGGGTTTTAAAATGCCGCATGAGGATCCAGCGAATTATGGCTGGGGAGTAAATAAATATCGTGTGGCCTATTTCGCAAATGGCAAACCGCAGGGCTTGGGAAAATACAAGAGCGAAGCCACAGGAGTTGCCAATGTTGCAGGAAGAGCATCGGCAGCGATGTCGATGGGTTATCGCATTTGGAATACCCTTCCCAATGGAAAACCCTTTGCACAGCAGTGTCTGCAAGATGCAATACAATTATATGAGATGGGGAAAGCGAAGGAAGGATATCAGCAGGGCAATAGTTTTGGCGCTCCGTATCGCTACAATGAAAGAACTTGGGCTGATGATATGGAGTGGGCTGCAGCGGAATTATACCGGTGTACCAAAGAAAAAAAATACCTAACCGATGCGCTTCGATATGCAAATCTCATTGCAGAAACATCTTGGATGGAAATGGATTCAGCTGCGCATTATGAAATGTACCCCTATGTGAATGTGGGGCATTATGCACTTTGGCAGGTTGCAGATCCAGTTACAAAATCAAAACTCAGTGGATATTACAAAAAGAATTTAGAAAACATTCAACGCAAGGCATCGCAGAACGCCTATGGCGTTGGGCATCTGTTTATTTGGTGTTCTAATAATTTGGCTGCAGCTGTTTCTACCCAAGCAATTTTATACGAACGCATGACAGGCGATAAACAATTCATCAGCTTGATGCAGGATCATCTAAATTGGTTGCTGGGATTGAATCCATGGAGCACCAGCATGATTACAGGAATTCCAGAGAAAGGAGATTATCCATTGGATGTGCATATGCCGTTTTGGATTTTAAAGAAGCAAATGATCCCTGGAAGTTTGGTGGATGGTCCACTTTGGTCGAGCATCCACGACCGCATGCTCGGCATCAAACTCAACGAACCAGACGAGTATGCTCATCTTCAGCCCGATCATATCAAGTATTGGGATGATTGGGCTGATTATTCCACCAACGAACCTACGATGGATGGCTCAGCGGATTTGGTGTTGTTGTTGGCGCATTTATCGAAAGGGTTGTGAGTTGTGGGTTTTGAGTTGTGGGTTGTGGGTTGTGAGTTGCGGGTTATTGCTAGATGGTTACTAGTAAGGATCTTTTACAGAAAGGCCTGCCTTCGGCAGGCCTT
>JBMTLM010000137.1:0-5606 GCA_049431185.1 Bacteroidia bacterium
ATGAAAAGCGATCTCGGGACTCCATTTCCTCGCGCAGTTTTTTTTCAGCGGTGGAGGCTCCGGGGATGTCAATGGTGTCGTAACGGGCACTTTTGGCTACGGGCTTTTTGATTTGGTCAGGAGGAATTTCACCGCTGATGACCGCTTTCAGGTTTGCCAAGTATCGGTCACGTGATTCAAGCATGCGCGTTAAGGAGTCGGTTTTGGCGGCCAGGCTAACCACATTGCGCTGCATGTTCACGTCGGCGTAACCGGGAATGTATTCTCGCAAAGGGGTAAAGGCGATGATGTAAATGGTGAAGGTAATCAAGGAGATGATGATGGTGCCCGCAAAAACGAAAACGTTCAGGGGGGTCAGTCGTACAGACAGCTTCTCCTCAAAGGTTTGATCATTGAGAATCACCAGCCTGAAAACGCTTTTCAGTTTTCTTACAATCTTCTTTCTAGGTTTTTCCAAAGCGGTCTTTTGGAATTGGTTAAGATAAAAACAATCGCTAAATTTGCGTTTCGTTAGGTGTGTTGCAAATATCACAAATTTATGCGTTTCAGCACATTTCGGCCCGCACAATAATTCGCCCCCTAACGAGTTGAAATGGATTGGTTGTATAGAATCTCCTCTTTTGTGCCCATGCGGTTTACGTTGATTTTTTCGACAGTGGCGGCCTTGATGGTCATTTCATCCTGCTCGGTGAAAAAGGACCGTTTCACCAGCAGGGCCTACCATAAAACGTTGGCACACTATAACGGATATTTTAACGCCCGGGAGAAAATCAAGGAAGGTTCCAAGGCCTTGGCCCAAGCCAAGCCCGACCAATATGACCGGATTTTGTCGGTTTTCCCTCACGGCGACGAGCAGTCCGCCAAGGCGATTTACCCCGACATGGACGCGGCCATCAAGAAGGTTTCCATTGTGATTCAGCGTCATTCCATGGATATCGAAGGAAGGGAGCGCAACAAATGGATTCCCAAATCCTATCTGATCATCGGCCAGGCCCAGTTTTTCAAATACGAGACATGGACCGCCATCGAGTCGTTCAACTTTGTGGCAGCTCAGTTTCGCGATTACCCTGAAAAATATGAAGCCTTGTTGTGGCTTGCTCAATGCTATTTGCGCTTGGGCAAAACCCCTGATGCCCAATACCTGCTTTCTTCCCTTCGCGACGATCCGCAAATGCCCCCTCAGCTGAAACCGATGTTTCATGCGGTGCATGCCCAGTATTTTCTGTTCATGAATGAATACAAAGAGGCTGCAGCGGCGCTGGAAAAAGCCATTGCCGTTTCCAAGAAGCGTGCCGACCGGGTCAGATATGCTTTCATTCTAGGTCAGATCTACAATAAAATCACGGAATGTCCCAAAGCAGTAGTGGCGTACGATAGGGTGATGAAGCTCCGCCCTCCGTACGAGGTGATGTTCAATGCCAAGGTGAACCGCGCCCGTTGCATTGATCTCAACAGTGAGGAAGGAAAAGGCATCCGTGCCATGCTTGAAAAGATGCTCAAGGATGAAAAGAACACCGATTACCTCGATCAGATTTATTATGCGCTCGCTGAGATTTCCCTCCGTGAAAACAAAACGCCCGAGGCCATTGAGTTGTTGCGAAAATCCACTGCTAACAGTACCACCAACGTCAATCAGAAGGCGCTTTCCCATCTCAAGCTTGCTGAAATATTTTTCAAGCAGCCTGACTATAAACTGGCCCAAGCCTACTACGACAGTACCGCATCCTTCATTACAGAAGACCATCCCGACTATCCCACAATCATCAACACCCGCAACAGCCTTACCAAGCTGATCCTTTACTTGAATGTCATACAGCAGGAGGATAGCTTGCAATCCTTGGCATCCATGAGCAGTGCCCGTCGCGAGGCCTACGTGGATTCGTTGATAGCCGACGAAAACAAAAGACGTGAGGAGGCTTTACGCGAGAAAAAAGAGCGCGAGGAGGAGTTGAAGGAGCAAATGAAACAACAGTCAGGCGATCCAGGTGCTGGTCGCAATAACCCCAACACCCCGGCCGCTGCACAGGGAGGATGGTACTTCTCCAATCCTTCTGCCATCAGCTTTGGATTTAATGAGTTTATCAAAATATGGGGTAACCGTAAGTTAGAGGACAATTGGAGGCGATCCAACAAGGCCTCCATGGACGGTCCCATTGGTGATGAAGAGTTGGCGCAGGAAGACACGCTTGACCGGGTAGATCCAGCCGTACGCGATTCCATTATTGCAGCCAATAATGCCAAGAAGCGCAAACAGTACCTAGACAATCTGCCCACTTCCTCCGAAAAGCTGGATAGTTCCAACATCAAGATCGCCGAGGCCTATTACAATGTAGGACTGATTTACAAGGAGCAATTGAAAGACTTTAAAGCCTCCGCCGAAACCTTCGAGACGTTCCTTGGTCGATACCCGGAAAATGCGTTCAAATTACCTTCCATGTATAATTTGTACCGTGTTTACCTTTTGTTGGAGGATTCCGAGAAGGCGGACAAGTACAAGAACTTGCTATTGAATAATTATCCGGATTCTGAGTACGCCAAGTTGATTTTGAATCCAGACTACTACAAGGATCTGGAAAAGAAGGCTGCCCAGCAGCGCGTCTTTTATGAGACCACTTACAAGGCCTATTTAAACAAGCAATACAAAGACGTGGTTAATCGCAAGTCAATGGCTGACTCCTTGTTTCCCGGCAGTGAGCTAGCACCTCGATTTGCATTGTTGGCGGCCATGGCTGTTGGTCGATCTTCGACCGTTCAGGATTTCGAAGTGGCGTTGAAAAAGGTCGTAGCGTCCTACCCGGCAGATACCGTATCCATCCGGGCCAAGGAAATCCTTGCCCTTATCAATCCGTCCATGTATGGTCCTCGCGACACGACTTCCTCTTCAGGTAACAATGCCAATCCACAAAGTCCTGTCAAATCCAACACCCCTTTTCGAATGACGCGCGATACCATTCAATATGTGCTATTTATATTCCCCAATAACAATACTGTTGGTAGCAACGAATTAAAGGTTGCATTGTCCAACTTCAATAACAAGTACTACAGCGTTAAGAACCTGCAAATCAGCAATGCTTTCATCGGCTCGGAAAACCAGTTTGTAATGGTTCGGCAATTCGAAGCCATGGAAGTTGCGCAGAATTATTTACAAAGTTTGTTGGATGATGAGGAAGCCCTTCAGGAAATTGACATGTCATACGTTAACCCTTTGATAATCACACCAGAAAACCTGCTTTTATTGGTTCAGTCCAAGGATTTGGGTGGCTATGAGGTCTTTTACAACGACAACTATTTCCAGTAGTCGAGGTTTGTTTTTTGGTATTTCGCCCTAATTATCATAGCTTTGCGAAGTTATTAACAAAACCTACCTGCCATGTTTGAAAACCTAAAATCTAAAACAGGAATCGGCGGTGCCGAGCAATCCGGTTCTATTAATATCATTGGTCAGGGTACAACCATAGAAGGCCAAATCAATGCCAACGGTGATTTACGGATCGATGGAATCATTTTGGGCTCGGTAACCTCCAAGGCCAAGGTGGTGATTGGTTCAACCGGTCAGGTTCAAGGTGATGTGGTTTGTCAGAACGCCGACATCTCTGGCACTGTCAAAGGCAAGACCACCGTTAATGAATTATTGTTTTTGAAATCAACCGCCCGCATCAACGGCGATATCATCACGGGTAAACTAGTGGTGGAGGTTGGTGCCAGCTTCTCTGGAAACTGTCACATGGGTCCGTTAATTAAGGATATCAAGAATGTCGACAAACAACCAGAGTTACAACAAAAAGAAAAAACAGCTTAACGATTACGCACGCTATTCGGCGGTTGGTATTCAGATTGCCGTTTTCATTTTTGCCGCCACCTATGGTGGGGTGCAGTTAGATGCTTGGTTAGGTTTGAAGATTCCCGTTTTTACCTTGTTGTTCAGCTTATTGTCGGTAGTCATGTCTATGGTGTATTTCTTCAGAAGTTTCAGGAAATGAGTGATAAACCATTTTTCTTAAGGGTGCCATACCCGGTTTTGATGCTCGTATACTCCGCAGGCGTATTCGTATTGCTTCATCAATTGCAACGGATTGTTCCCGCCAAGGCCGCTTTCGAATGGTATTGGGTCATCCAATTGTTGGCTGTTGTAACATCACTCCTGATCCATCAAAGGCTGGCCGCCGCTGCTCAGGTGAGTGGACAGGTGTTTGTAAGGACCTTCATGCTTACTTCAGCCTTGAAGCTATTTGCTTTTATGGTGGTGATGGTGATTTATGCGGTATTGAATCGTGAACAGGCCTTTGGATTTATTTTTAACTTCCTGATCATCTATCTTTTATATGCCGTGGTTGAAGTTTGGGTGTCTTTTAAGGTCTTTGGACCATCCAAAGCTTCCTAAAACCATTGCTTGTTTTTTTAATGTACTACAAAACAGGGGTTTGTAGGATATAATTGGAGAACAGTCAAATTACAGCCCAACACTACCTTTTCTCGGGTATGGTTTTTACCTTTGCACCCGAAAAACCGAGCCACTGTCATTACTCGTAAAATGCGATCTTTTTTGTCCCTAAAACCAGCTATGAAAAGCATCCTCTCGCTTGTGTTTCTTGCCTTCATCGCCTGCTTGCCTTTCCGGTCTTTGGCTGGAGGAGGTGCTCCAGGGGAGAAGTTCGATCCAGGTAAAATGATTACGGAGCATATCACAGATGCACATGATTGGCATTTGTGGGGTGAAGGGGATGGGTCGGTTTCTATTCCTTTACCGGTCATCGTATATTCTTCACGGGGGCTGGACATGTTCATGTCATCCGGTTTTCACCACGGCCATGACGTTTACAACGGGTATGCCTTGAAAGAGGGAAAGCTGGTTGCTACGGTAGAAACATCCGGAGATGCTGAAACCGCTACCATTGATGAAGCCGTGACCGCATCCTTGTGGGATTTTTCCATCACCAAAAACGTACTTTCCCTGTTTGTGAGTATCACCATCCTGCTGATGATTTTCTTATCGGTAGCCAAGGCTTACAAGTCCCGTCCGGGTCAGGCACCCAAAGGTCTGCAAGGGCTCATCGAGCCATTGGTGATTTTTGTGCGTGACGACATTGCGAAATCATCCATTGGAGAAAAGAAATACCAGAAGTTCCTGCCCTTCCTCCTGACTGCATTTTTCTTCATCTGGCTGAACAACCTGCTCGGTTTGGTGCCCATTTTCCCGGGCGGTGCCAACCTCACTGGCAGCATCTCCGTCACCCTTACATTGGCCGCCATCACCTTTGTGTTGGTGTTGGTTAATGGCAACAAACATTATTGGCATCACATCCTAGCCATGCCCGGTGTTCCCGGATGGGTTTTGGTGTTGTTAACCCCGATTGAGATCCTGGGTGTCTTCCTTCGTCCTTTTGTATTGATGATCCGACTATTCGCCAATATCACGGCTGGACACATTATCGCTTTGTCCTTCTTCAGCCTGATCTTCATCTTCGGTGAAATGAATACGGGAGCCGGATTCGGCGTTTCAGTATTGTCAATCGCATTCACTGTTTTCATGACTTGTTTGGAGTTGCTTGTTGCATTCCTGCAAGCTTACGTATTCACCTTGTTGTCGGCCATTTACATCGGTGCCG
>JBMTLM010000138.1:0-5599 GCA_049431185.1 Bacteroidia bacterium
CTTAGTTAAATGCTTTCACCCCTTAACATTTATTGGGGCCGAAGGTTTTTGATCAATCATTAAAATTAAATCATTAAGGGTTAAATACTTAATTAAATTTGCCGATGAATAGGAAGTCAACAATCAATTTGCATTGCCATGGATATTCAAAAGCTACTGCTTGGAACCGTTTTTGCCTTCGTTCTTCTTTCGATGGGCCTTCAGGCTTCGGGTCAGGAAACAGTTTCGATAAAATCACCAGATGGGTTCGTCCAATTACGTTTTGAATCGACCAATGACCAGCTTCATTATGCTGCCTCCACTTTGAATGGATCAATTGCTTCATCTACTGTTCCACTAGGATTTTCCTTTGCTCATGCTGATGCATTCAGGACGGGACTCCGCATGCGCGAAATCAGCAAAAAAACTAAAGATGTTTTTTGGAAACATCCTGTTGGATCAAATGGGATGATCCGTAACCATTACAATGAGTCTGTCATTGAGGTCCGTGAAAACACAAAAGGGGGAAGGAGGTTGTTTTTGGAAGCTCGCGTTTATGATGATGGGGTGGCATTCCGTTTCGTTTTCCCGGACGATTTCAGCATAGACAGCATCTTCATTACGCAAGAACACACTTCGTTCAAATTCGAACCTAAAGACTCCGCCTATTGGGCTCCTTACAATGATTTTGCTTACGAATCATTATATCGCTACAGACATGTGGGTTCAGCTGCTGCGGCATCTACGCCAATGACCATCAGGAAACAAAACGGCATGTGGGCAGCCATACATGAAGCTGCATTGATAGATTATTCAGAGATGTATCTGAAGCCCATCCCTAACGATTCAGGCACATTTGAAACCGCACTGCATCCGTGGCCTGATGGTATTGCCTGTAGAGCCAAAGGAAAATACCAAACGCCTTGGAGATGTATCTTAATTGAAAAAGAGGCGGCAGGACTACTAACCTCCAATCTCATTCAAAACTTGAATGAGCCGACTGCCATATCGGATCTTTCATGGATCAAACCGATACGATTCATCGGCATCTGGTGGGGCATGCATATCGGAAAACATACATGGACCGAAGGCCCCGACCATGGAGCCACTACAGATCGCGCCAAGGAATACATCGATTTTGCCGCTGCCAATGGCATTGAAGGTGTCTTGGTTGAAGGATGGAACAAGGGATGGGAGACCTGGGCATCTAATCAAACTCCCTTGCAACAATTTACAACGGCAACAGCTGATTTCAATCTGGAAGTGATTGCGAATTATGCAAAGTCCAAAGGAGTGCAATTGATCGGTCACCATGAAACAGGCGGCAATATTCCTGAATATGAAAAGCAAATAGAATCCGCCTTTGCGTTATATCAAAAATTAGGGATACATTATGTAAAGACAGGTTATGCAGGACCCATTTTGCCTGATGGATTGCACCATCACGGACAATACATGGTTCGGCACTTTCAGCAGGTGGTAGAGCTGGCGGCTAAATACCAAATCTGTTTGGATGTGCATGAAAGCATCAAACCTACAGGTCTTGATCGTACGTGGCCCAATTTGCTCACCCAGGAAGCTGTTAGGGGAAACGAGTGGAATGCCACCTACAAAGCAAATCCACCAGCTCACTCCGTAACCTTGCCCTTTACCCGTGGATTGGCGGGTCCTTTCGATTATACGCCGGGCATTTTCTACACCAATCATTCACCGGAAAAAAACAAAAAGGTGCCGACTTTGATTACACACCAACTTGCACAATGCGTGATCTTCAACAGCCCGATGATGATGTTTGCAGATGAGGTTGAACACTACACAGGCCATCCTTTGACGCCAATGCTTTCGAAAATCGAAGCTGCGTGGGATACCACCATCGTATTGGCAGCACAACCAGGCCAGCATATCGCAGTGGCCAGACGCCATCGAAAGCAATGGCTCGTAGCAGGACTTTCCGGCAACACCGCCAATTCAATATGGTGTAACTTGTCGTTTTTGGATCAAAATCAATCCTACAAAGCTTCCATCGTATTCGACACACCATTGGCAAACATGGAGCAGTCGCCTGAGAAATATGACACCATTTCGTTTGTGGTCAATGCTACGGATTCGCTTCCTTTTAATATGTTACCAGGAGGTGGGTTTTTGATGAAATTGGAGCCTTTAAACGATATCAACTTAAGCAAGGCACAACGTTCCCGCTACCTCACCATTGCACCTAAGCTCCAGCGCATCTTCGCCGCGCGTAAAACATATGGTGATATGCGTGAGCCACATCTCGCCATTGGCAAACCGGTTAAAAGGTTTCAGCCATTCAATGAACAGTATCCGGCCGCTGGCGCCATTGCGCTCAATGATGGCTTGAGGGGAGGATTGGATTTTTCCGCGGGAGGATGGCAAGGGTATCTGGGAACCGGTGTTGATATCAGCATCGATTTGGGATATGTTGACACCTTAGCCCGTGTGAAGATCGGATTTCTGGAAGCGAAATCCAGTTGGATATTTTTCCCGGATGAAGTCGAGCTTTCTTACTCCAAGGATGGAGTAATCTTTCAAAACGTTAAACGTTTATCAAGGCCCATCAAGAGCGATTCGGATGCTAACGAACATCACATTTATGAATTTGATTTTTCCGGTTTGGATATCAATGCCAGATTCGTACGCATTCGTACCCATGGCGCTACCACATGTCCCAATGGTCACCCAGGAGAGGGAAAACCTTCCTGGATGTTTGCTGATGAAATCTTGGTTTACCGAAAGTGATTCTTGTCAGCTTGGAGGCATTGAAATTTGTTTACATTTATACCAATTCAATGAAGCCCTCAAGGATTAGCCTTCTTTTATTTTTCATGTTGTGCATGCGTGGAACCATCACAGCACAATGGATCCATTGCAACGGCCCTTATGGAGGCGTAATCACCTGTTTGGAACAACAACCTGTCACCGGCAGCGTTTTTGCCGGGACACAAACGGGTGGTTTGTTCAAAAGAGCCAACGGATCAGCAACGTGGACTAGCTTGCGCCAACTTTTCCCCAATCAGGATGCGGGCATCACCGATTTACATGCCACTGGATCCTATTTGTATGCATTGTGCGACTCTGGCCTCTACCGAACCTCCGACGATGGACAAACTTGGCAAACCCTTCATGTGGATTCCACTTTTTATCCAAGTGGCCTTATGTATTGTCAAGACAGTATCATATTGGTTTCCGGATATCCACAGAAACTTTACGTATCCACCAATTCTGGAGTGTTGTTTCAAGAGATATCATCCAATATTTTGGACTCCGCTTGGTTTTTTCATGATATAGCCATGGTGGGCCAACGCATCCTATTGGTGTCGAGTAAAAACGTAGGGTATTTCAATACCGTTTCGATTTCGGATGATTTCGGACAAACATGGAGTAAACCTGTAACCGATATCAATCCGCCTGGCAATTGGAGCGACCTGTGGTATAACCGCATTCGTGTACTATCAGACGGAATCTATGCGTTGGGGGCTAACTCAATCTATCGTTCTCAAGACAATGGGTTGAACTGGAGCAAACTCCTCTATACTGGCAAGCCGATCAACTCAGGTGCAACCGACCTGATTAAATTCGGCGATACAGTTTTGGTATCCACCGATTTTTATGGTATGTACGCGTCTTTTGATGACGGTAACACGTATTCCGCTGCCAGCAATGGGTTGCCTCTAGCGGAATTGCGCACACAAGAATACCTCAACACCAACAGTGGAAGCCTGATGATTGCCTCCTTATTGGGCGTTTTTGCATCGGAAAACCGAGGAAACAGTTACTTCGACTTCAACAATGGCATTAGAAGCATCACTGTAACGGACCTGACCTACCACGCTAATCAGTTGGTTGCAGGAACAACTCAACAAGGGGTTTATTTTTCTACTGACAAGGGGAACTCATGGATCAATCGCAGCGCTGGATTGGGAAACTTCAATCAATTCAACAATGTGCTTGCGCTGACCTCCTGCGCCAATCGTGTGATTGTCGGAACCAACAATGGATTATTTGTTTCAGATGACAATGGTAATTCATGGAACTCAACCATGGCTGGGCTACCCAATTCTATCAGTGCTTTCGAGTGGGAAAACGCAACATTATATGCCGGCACGACATCAGGTCTGTATAATTCCAACGATTGCGCTGACACATTTTCTAAATTGACGGCAGGGCCCTTGAACATTATAGAGGGCTTGTTTATTGAACAGAACCTCATCATCGCTCAAAACGTTCTCCCGCTACCATTTCCCAATTACTCCGTTCATTTCGATTTGTTAAGGTCAACCAATGGCGGCGCCAGCTTTGCTACCATCGATACCGTGTCAGATTTTCAAGACATCGAACGGTTGGGGAATGTAATGTTGGCGGCAAATAGCTATGGCAACCATCGCTTGTCATTTGATGAGGGTCAATCATGGCAGGTCAGTTCATCAATTAACCAAGATATTTCTGATTTTTTTATTTTGGATTCTTTGTATGTGTTTGCCATCACTCGTAGTGGCCAGGTTTTCCGCAGTGATGACACAGCAGCTACTTGGCTGGATGTAACAGGCAATTACCTCGGCGGATCCGGAAAAATATTCAGGGAAGGCCGGTTCATATACATCGCATCGTCAGAAAACGGCGTTTGGAAACTTGATATTTCCCGTTTGCCAGGTATTTCAGTTGCCCCGTTAATTGATGTAGTGCAAATCCATCCCAATCCCAATGTTGGAATTTTTCAAATCATGTTGCCCGAAGTATTTTTGAATACAGGATTTGCAACGGTTGAAATATGGGATCAATTGGGACGCCGTGTTTTTTCAAAACCATATGATACCGAGGATGCATCAATAACAGTTGAATCATATCTCGCTCAAGGCATGTATGTATTGAATTTAACTTTGGCCGATGATAAATATTATTCAAAGGTGCAGGTAGTTTCCAATAAACGATAAACCAAACTGATATGCGATTACTCTTTTGTCTGCTGCTGCCACTGATGATTGGCGGTTTCTCCGGATACCTTTCCGCCTCCGGCGTGAATGACTGGTATCTCACCATCAACAAACCATCATTCAATCCACCCTCATGGGTTTTTGGTCCTGTATGGACCACGTTGTACCTGGTGATGGGTTATAGTTTGTATTTGGTTTTGAAAACGGAGCCGTCACAAACGAGAACGTTGGTGATTTCTCTTTTTGCAGTGCAAATCACGCTCAACTTTCTATGGAGCCTCATTTTTTTCCGTTGGCACATGCTTGGGCTGGCCTTTGTCGAAATCGTGATCCTGTGGTTGTGTATTTTGCTGATGGCCGTGAAAATGCATCAGATATCATCCTTGGCCGCTTGGCTTCAAGTACCTTATTTACTATGGGTGGGGTTTGCTTCCTTGCTGTCGGGAAGTTTGTGGTGGTTGAATAGGTAGGGGGGAGGTTAGTGACAAGTTACAAGTGACAAGTTACAAGTTACAAGCAGACTCTACTACATATATATTCTGATAACGGGTAACTGGACTCTACTGGCGACGGGATCGCTCACTTCAACTTCAAACTCAACGCCTGCATCGTAGCGCGAGGATTGGCGTTGTGATAGAGAATCTCGTTCACGGCATGGCAAATGGGAA
>JBMTLM010000139.1:0-5578 GCA_049431185.1 Bacteroidia bacterium
CCGGCATAGCGCTACTCCCCCAATTGAGTCAGGGCCTTTACCAGGTACAATGCACCATCAATGATTCTTACGCTATTTTCAGAATATTACAGCGTTAAGTTTGCATTCCGGTGCACTTTTTTATCTTTGAAAAATGAACATTTTTATGCGAAAATCTTCCGTCTTATTGAGCCTGCTGATTCACGCGGGAATGGTATTGGCTCAGGAACATCGAACCAACAGCTATTCGATACCCCTAGGGGCACAAATTGATATGTCGAAGGCGCCCTTATCACCTGAAGTACAATTAATGACCCGGGTGTTGCCCAAACCCCATGCCGGTACCGACAAGGAAACGATACAAGCCGCAAAGGCTTCATTGGAAAAATACCGCAAAGCAGCATCGACAGCATCCTTAAAGAACAACCAAGTGACAGCCTCCGAACCTGTCATGTACCGCAACTTTGCTGGCAACGGATTCAATGGTTATGCGCCCAACGACAATGATATTGCCGTATCAAATGGTGATATGGTTTGCTCTGTATCAAACTCGAACATTTGGAGCCGTAATCTTAATACAAATTTGACCTATGGCAGCTACTCCTTGCACTCTATTTCCACTTCATTAGGTTTGCAGCAAGAGGAGTTTGACCCAAAGGTCTTTTACGACCCTTCTACTGATCGATTTGTGATTGTTTTTTTGAATGGGTTTACGGATAGCACGAGTAACATCGTTGTAGGGTTTTCCCAAACCAATTTGTCCAATGGTTCTTGGAACTTCTATGCTTTACCTGGCGACCCGCTAAACAACAATCTGTGGACGGATTATCCCATGATGGCTATGACGGATGATGAATTGTTCATCACGGTAAACCTGCTTTACAACGACTCCACATGGCAGGCCGGATTCAATGAAACAATCATTTGGCAAATCCCGAAGAGTGATGGATTCGCTGGAAATCCACTGAACCCTTTGCTCCATTCGGGCATCACCTACAATGGACAACCATTGAGAAATCTTTGTCCGGTCAAAGGCGGCAGCCAATTGTATGGACCCAACATATATTTTCTTTCCAACCGAAATTTCACTACCGGAAACGACACCATTTTCCTGGTTGAATTATCCGGTACTGCCTCGTCTAATCCATCCATAACTGTAACGCCGCTGTTATCTAACGTAGAGTATCGCATGCCTTTGGATGCCACACAGCCGTTCGCCGATAAGCTCATCGTAAATGACGCCCGTAATCAAGGAGCCTTTATGGAAAACGATCGCATTCAGTTTGTGTTCAACACCTTGGATACCATCAATGGAAAAACAGGCATTTATCACGGACAAATAGACATTTCAGGGACGCCTATTCTTAATGGAACCATTCACAGCGTTGACACCTTGTATTTGGGCTATCCTAATATTTCATATGCAGGAACAGGTCCGACCGATCACAATGCCATCATCAGTATTTTGCTCTCCTCTAGCACCTTCCAACCAGGTGTTGGAGCCATTCATTCCGATGGCAATGGTGGTTATTCGAATGTGAAGGTGATTAAGAATGGCGTCAGCTACACCAACATGCTGAACGGTGATGAGCGCTGGGGCGACTATACCGGATGCCAAACCAGATATAACTTGCCCGGATGGGTATGGGTTAACGGCTCCTACTCCATCGCCAACCATACAACCAGAACATGGATAGGCGAATTGACTGTAACATCAGGGGTATCGGTGCCAGAAAATGCATCTCAAATAGCCGAAACAAACCTATTCCCCAATCCCGCTTTTGCCCATACTGAATTACAATTCGAATTGAAATCAAATGACTACGTAGAATTGCAAATCCTTGACGCATCAGGAAAGATCATTCTGCAACCCTATCGGGGATCTTTGCGGGCCGGAGCAAACAGTATTTCCATCAACACCACTTCCCTGTCGAAAGGACATTATCTGATTCAGATCAATAGCAAAAAAGAAGGTCAACTCGCCACAAAAAAACTGGTGATTCAGTAAAAACCGACAACAAGTTACCGGACAAATCTTTCAACGACTGCTCCATTCTTGGTCTCCAACTTAATCAAGTAGATACCGCGGTTAAGGGATCGAACATCCAGGTGTAGGCGATTTGATTTGACAACGGTTTGCTCAAGAATTTGGCGGCCGCTGATGTCATGAATGACAACTTTTGAAATAATCCCATCTGATTCCACATTCAACCAGCCATCTGAGGCAGGATTAGGAAAGATCTTCAAATTAGACGCGTAATGATCTTCAATACCCAAAGTGACCACCACTTGATTAATGGTGGTATTGGTCACGATGGGTTGATTAAAATCGAAATATATATAAGCCCTATTCGTAACCACATCCCCCACCACACAACCTGTGATTGGGCGAATTCGGTAGCGTATGTTTCCATGACTCAATGGCTCGTTAATATTACTGTCTGGCAGATTAATATTATAAAACCTGAACCAGACCTGCCTTCCTTGTAAACTCAACGAGACTGGATGGCTACTGGATAACAATTCTAGGGTAGATAAATCAAGGAGATTGCTGATACTGTCGGTCACAACCACAGTGAATGCAGTATCCGTTCCTGTGTTTTGAAAGTTGATGGTATACTCAAGATCCAAACCATTGCTAACCTGGCTAATGTTCCAATTGCCGTCAGGTGAAACGAGCTTGTTATTGGGATCATAGGCACCTGTTACTAGCGTCATTACCGTATCAAAATTGTTGATTGGCGTAAGGTCACTTGGGTCAGAAACAGTGGCGATTGATTGTATCCATGTACCAAGAGCAACAGTTGAATCCAATTGATAACGTACCCACCAATTAACCTGCTGCATGGGATTCACATTATAGGAAAAAGTGGCGGCATTCCCATTGAAGGCGGTTCCAGCGATGGGTGTAATGGAATCTATGGCAATACTACCGCTATTAAGTAATAAATTCAGCATACCGGACTTCACCGTGGTACCTACGTTTTTCAAATTCAGCACAGCCGTACCACTGAAACCGGGCCTCATGGCTCCCATTGTTAAAGAAACTTCCAAATCATTTTGGTTAGGTATGGGTTGGAATGCAAAATCATTAAGTGAATCCACTTGATTAATGGTTCCGACAGCAAAGAAAGCTGATTGGCTTGAAGGTGATGTTGTATAATACGTAGGAGGATTAGGAGTGGAAATAGTGTAATTAACACCATCATTCACACCCACAGCAAAGGTTCCATTGGCCCAAATGTTCAAATTAATTGCGCCTCCTTGTAAATTCACCAGATTCAATGAATTTAAGTCGCCACCATCAAACACATTGTTGGAATTGAAATCAAAATAGCAATTGCCCCTCACCATGTTGGCGTCTGTACCGTATTTGGCTACATAATTGCAAGCATTCAATTGGGGATCGGAGATGAAGAAGGACGCGAAATACGCCGATCCGGTAACAGGCCCCGTCAGATACACATCATTATTGGAGGCGGCCATGTCTCCAACATTCAATGTTGCAAAGCTATTGGCGAATGTTGCGCCTTGCACAACTTGTCCACTCAGGTTCACTTCAATCAAATAACTCATGTCGTAAGATTGAATTACGGATGGGGATAATGAAGCCGCATAATTCAGCTGATAGGTTCCAAACGTATTATTAGTAGTTCCAATATTGGAATCCGTATAACCTGAAATGAAGATCCGGTTAGCATTCCTGCAAGCGGCATACATCCTAGACTCGGATGCACCATATTTTGAAGCGGAACTCCAGGAACCCGTAGCACTCAACCGAGCCATGTAAGTGGTGAAGGTGCTTGAAGTTAACGTTGTACTTCCGAACTGTGCGCTACCATTGAAGCTTCCAATGAAATAGGCGCCATTATTATCAGCCAAAACCTCCGTACGCCACCATGAACCCGCGCCATTGGGGGCACGATACCAATCATAAGAACCATTGGTGTTGATTTTAGCGATAAAGTCGCGCATCGTACCTGCCGTATTGAGAGTGCCAGCGGTTCCAAAGTTTAATGACCCATTGGCTGAGCCACTGAAATAACAGGTGCCATCGGGCGCCATGGAAAGGCTCATTCCAAGATGTGTGGTATTGGGCATGCTGAACGAAGAAGCGTGTGTCCAATTGCCGGAAGAGTCTGCGAATGCCCAAAACATGTTGCACGAAGCCGTATCCAAAACAGTACCTGCGATGGTAACGGAAGGGATGCTTACAAACGGAGCCGTTATGGCGATGCGGTCGGTTCCATTGCCGGATAAACGGAACAAATCGGAATTGACATAGTTTGTTCCGGGAGCAACAGGGGTACTTATAGCCCAAAGAACACTACCAGTTGGCGCATATTTTACCACAAAAGCGCTAGATCCGGAGGGAATGGTAATCGGGAAAGGAAGACTTGAAAGTGTTGTGGAAGGACTAGGAATCGTACTGGAACCGAAAAGACCAGTTACATAAATATTGTTATCGTTATCGCAGAAGATATCTCCCAAAACAACGACAGCACCACAAGTGAGAGAACGTGACCATAAGATTGAGTCATTAGCATCCCGCTTGACGATGCATGTACCTAACGCACCATTAGAAGCAAATGTGGATGCACCAATTTGCAATGATCCTGAAAAAGTACTACCGTTGATTACATTTCCAAGGCCATCGGTAGCAACCTTATATCCGGGATGCATAACTGCACCCGGCGATTTATCGGTATAAGCATTTATAAACTGCTGGGCGTTAGCAGCCAAAGACATCAAACAAAAAACTAAAACTTTAAAACGCTTAAGAATTCGCATGATATTGATTTTATATCAGGACGTAATTTGAAATCAATAAGTTGTACCAAAGTCACAAAAGTGCCAAATTAATCCCGATAAACACACATAACCCTCATGGGTATTGTTGAAAAAGCCCTGAGCCGTTAGACGGCTCTAGAGATTATGGGAAGAGCAATAATAGCCTTAAAGCTTCCAGCTTGCAGTTGAACAATTTTAGCCAATGATTTAGCCACGTTGAAACCCGTTTCGGCGGCACCCTCCATATATCCTTGGAACCATAGGCTGCAATGCTCGCCTGCAAAATACAAATTGCCTACGTTTTTACCCTCAGCGCCCATGATAGTGGTTACCTGTCCTACACGCCAACAGGCATAACTTGCCAATGACCATGGATGGCTTGGCCAATGAATCAGTTTGGATGTGCCATTGAATTGAGCTGCAGTACCCGGCCACATGGCATCCAATTGATCAAGCATGACCTGGGTTTGTGAAAGATTCAAATTCAATCCCTGAAGCCGCCCCCGATGGCTATCGGGGTCGAATGCGGAACACTGAATAATTTACAAACGTTTCAAAAGTGATTCCGCCACCCCCGATGGCTATCGGGGTCGAATGCGGAACACTGAATAATTTACAAACGTTTCAAAAGTGATTCCGCCGCCCCCGATGGCTATCGGGGTCGAACGCAGAACGCAGAATAATTTACAAACGTTTCAAAAGTGATTCCGCCGCCCCCGATGGTTATCGGGGTCGAACGCGGAACGCTGAATAATTTACAAACGTATCAAAAGTGATTCCGCCGCCCCCGATGGCTATCGGGGTCGAA
>JBMTLM010000140.1:0-5549 GCA_049431185.1 Bacteroidia bacterium
CCTGATATCTGCTATCATCTTTAATCCGACCCCTAGGTAGTTATGTGACCTGTATTCCGGAAGGAACAATGTCTGCGATTGTGGAGTTGGTTGATAGGAGGGAGCGATAAGCATGGTCGATGTGTAATTCGCAAGGAATGGCTGGTTTGAAAAAACGAGTTCATTGTATACTCCCAGACGGAATACCCCGATATTTTTAAACCAATTATCATAGGTAATTTGCAGCTGCATCCATTGATGTTGATTGGAAACGGTATCATTGAAAAAACCGGTTGAGCCTGGTAAGGTGTTTTCATTTAAGTCAACCAATTTTCCTGAGACAATGAATCGGGTACCTTCAGAGGCATATAATTTACGATTCAGGGTGTTTCTTTCAAAGTTGACGCCTACAGTTGCTCCCTCCAGCTTGGTGATATCGGTTGTGTCATTCTGTGAGAACACCCTTGTTTGGTAATATTGGCTTTTCAGCCGAAGGTAGCCGCTGGTGATGGTTAGTTTGGCCCTGTTGCGCGCCGGGAAGCCGATGTTAGCGCCATAAAACTGATCGGTTTGAATCAGGAAGGCAGGCTTGATGTCATCCAGTAGCGAGCTGCTCGATTTATAAAAATCAAATCGGTTGATAATGCCAATGGGCTCCAAATAACAGCTGAATCTCCCTTTGATGTCGTATCGTAGTCCAAGAGATGCGGAGTTGTACAGTTTTCCGAAATAGAGGTCTGTGGATATGTTCAGTGAGTTCCTTCTCCATACTTGGTAATTCAATCCGACAAAAGCCTGATTAATCGGACTTGAGGAAATGTTTCCCCCGATTTCAACACTCAGGTCGCTTTCTTTTTTAATCAGCAAATTCATGTCGAATTTTCCAGTCGCCTGATTGTAAGCCAGCGTTGGGAAAACCGACTTGATATTCTTGTCGGTAATCAGCCTGAAATACGGTTGGCGCAGTTTTGACAATGCTGAGCTGTGTGTTTTGGACGGCCTCATGATTTTTTTGATGTAGGCATCTTGATACTCATTCAAGCCGGTGGTTTGAATGGAGTCGATTTCCAATGGTGCAAACTTTGATTTGAAGGATGTTCGACTTTTATCTAATTCCGACTGGTTGACGCGACCGGCTCTTTCTTTAATATTCTCAATGATTCTGAGAGTGGCATAGTATCCGGAGTCAATGGCGGCCTTGACATTCGATAAATCAAATACGCTGATTTCTTCCAATGTAGGCTGAATGATAACATCGGAGTTTCTGGGTAACTCATAATTGGTAGGTTGGATTACCAAGGTCATGAACATTGATACCAGATCATCCTCATAGGCAACATCCGAATACGATCCAGCGTTTGCACCAATGATAAAGTCAGGAGAGAACTCCTTCAACATCACATCTGTTGGGAAGTTGTTATATAATCCGCCATCGAATAGAATTTGATCATGAATGCTTACTGGCGTAAAGTAAAGTGGGTAGGCCATTGATGCGCGCACGGCCAAAGGCAAATCACCATCTTTGAAAACCACCGGTTTTCTAGATTTGATGTCAGAGGCTACACAACGGAAGGGAATGAATAGGCTGTCAAAATCATAATTGGCTTCAGCGATGGCTTGGGATAATGTCTCCATCAGCATAAAGTCGGTGCGGGCCGAATTCACTACGCTAATAGGTAGTCGGGCACGCAACACAGAGTCAATGGAGAATTTCAATGTAACCCAGGAGGCGTCAGCCTCCTGTCTGTTGAAAAAATAGTCCAAATCTTCGTTGATTTTGCCTTTTACCCAATCGCTGAATTGCTCTGAAAGTACAATTTCTTCAATTTCTTTTGGTGACAATCCGGCAGCATAGTAGGCGCCGATGATGGCCCCGGCAGATGTACCGGTGATACAATCCACCCTGATACCATGTTCTTCCAAAGCCTTCAACACCCCGATATGTGACATACCTCTGATGCCGCCGCCGCTAAGTACGAGACCTGTTTTTTGGGCATGAGAAAAGTTTACCGAAAGCAGATTTGCTACTGCCATCAATATAGGTATCAATAAATACTTGATGGATCTCATGATTTTGCTAAACCGAAGTTTGCCGCTCGAATAGATGTAAAGTAGTTTGGCGCGTACTGCATTCTGGATCCATACCATGAGAAAAACGTGCCGTCGACCAAAATCACTTTTTTGAAACCATGTATTTGGGTGAAGGATGATAGGTGACTCTCTTTAAACGGATAGGGTTCTGATGACAACAAGACCACATCCGGATTCATCTCCTTGATGGCTGAAATGTCAACGGTAGGATATCTCGTGCTTTCAGAAAAAACATTTTGGAATCCAGCCCTGCTTAACATGTCATTGATATAGGTGCCACCACCAGCCACCATGATGGGCTGTTGCCAAATCAAATAGGCGGCAGTTAAGGTGGGCGCTTGCCTTAAATTTGAGAATGACGTGTTGATTTTGCGAACCAATGCATCAGCCGATACAGATGTTCCAGTGATCTCCCCAACACTCACAACGAGTTCCACAGCGCTTTCAAAGTCAGGTACGTCACTCACCCATACAGGAAAAGCGGAAGAAAGCAACTCCACGTCCTTCTGGGTGTTTTCTTCCTTGTTAGCTATGATTAAGTCCGGTTTCAAACGGATTACTTTTTCAATATCGATTGACTTGGTGCCACCTATATGCGGCTTGACCTTAGATTTATCCTTTGGGTAAATGCAAAAGCGAGTAACACCAACGATTTCATGATCAAGTCCAAGGTCAAAGAGCAATTCGGTAATTGAAGGTACCAAGGATACGATCCTTTTCGGAGGAAAGTGATCCAATTGTACGATTCGACTTAGTTGGTCAACGAATTCAGGCATTTTTTCATGAGACATCGGGTAAATATCCCTTGCTGCGCATCCAATCGTCATTGAACATTTTTCCAAGATACCTTGTTCCATGATCATGGAAGATGATTACCACGGTTTCACCTTCTTTGAAATGGTCTTTCAACTGTAAAAGGCCAGCCATGGCGGAGCCGCATGAATTGCCGACCCAGATGCCTTCTTGTCTTACAATTTCCCGGGTCATCAACGCGGCGTCCTTGTCAGTAACCTTTTCAAAGTGGTCAATCAGGTCAAAGTCTACATTCTTCGGGAGAAAATCCTCGCCGATGCCTTCTGTAACATAAGGGTAAATTTCATTTTTGTCAAAGATGCCTGTTTCCTTGTATTTCTTGAAAACCGAACCGTAGGTGTCAATGCCCCATACTTTCAAGTCAGGGTTTTTTTCTTTGAGAAAACGTGCAGTTCCACAAATGGTACCACCCGTACCAACACCCACTACCAAATGGTCGATTTTGCCTTCGGTTTGGGCCCATATTTCCGGACCGGTTGACTCATAATGCGCCTTGGCATTGGAGGGGTTATCGTATTGGTTTGGATAAAAGGAATTGGGAATCTCCCTGTTTTTTTGCGCAGCTACGGAGTAGTAGGAGCGAGGGTCTTCAGGTTCTACGTTGGTAGGACAAATGATAACCTCGGCACCGAAGGCCCGCAAGGCATCTACTTTTTCCTTGCTTTGTTTGTCTGTGGTGGTGAAAATGCATTTATAACCTTTAACAATCGCAGCGATTGCAAGTCCCATCCCCGTATTGCCAGATGTTCCTTCGATGATGGTTCCACCTGGTTTCAAGGTTCCAGCGGCCTCGGCATCTTCTATCATCTTGAGCGCCATACGGTCTTTAATGGAATTCCCAGGATTGAAGGTTTCCACTTTGGCTAAAACGGTCGCCTTTACATCTTTGGTGATTCGGTTGATCTTGACCATCGGCGTGTTACCGATGGCTTGTAGGATGTTTTGGTAATACATTTGTAATTGTATGATTTATAGGCTCAAAAATAATAAAAAAGTGCCATCGCAGCAATCTAAACCGACTTCCGGATCATCAATCAAATCGAAGTGTCTTGGACGGCCTGATGCCGGCAACGATCAAGGATGGCCCCAAGAGCATGATCACACAAACCGCAAGGGTTCCCAGGTTTAACAAAGCCAGGTCAGTAATTGAAATATTTACCGGAACCTTCGATACATAATATGATTCTTCTGAAAGTTTCAGGAATCCAAATTCCTGTTGTAGCCAACCGAGTCCGATGCCAAGTATATTCCCAATGACCATTCCCTTGATGATTACTGGTAGGGAAAGTCGAATAAAGATATTTCTGATCAGTGAGTTGCTGGCACCGAGCGCTTTTAATACACCAATCATTCTGGTCCTATTCAGGATGATGATCAATAGAGTGGATATCATGCTCACTCCCGAAACAGCCAAAATGAGGATGATGATGATGATCACGTTTGTGTTTTGCAGCTCTAGCCAATTGAATATTTGTGGGTAAATATCCACAATGCTAGATGCTTGATAGGCAAATCCAGCCTTTTGATGGATTTCTCCCACTTTAGCTGAGTTTAAGGCAGAGGGCTCCAAAATCAGCTCCATTCCCCCCGCTTGCTTTGCATCCCAATTATTCAATTTTCGAACCAAGTCGATCCCACAATATCCATAGAGCTTGTCAAATTCTCCCATACCGGTGTTGTAAATGCCACTGACCATGAGTTTTCGTACACGGGGGGGATCCTCAATGAAATAAATCGTGATAGTGTCCGCGGTACTGATTTTAAGTGCAGAGGCAATCTGGGATGAGATCATGATCTCTTGAGTGGATCCCGGGATGGCAGTTTTAACCCTGGGTAATCTTCCCGACTTAAGATGATTTTGTAGGAATGAAAAATCATAGTCCTGGTCAACGCCTTTCAAAACGATGCCCATGATATCTTGGTCGGTTTTGATGATACCTGCTTTGGAGGCATAGGCCTGAACATTTTTAATGCCACCAATCCCTTTCAATCGGCTGTATAGGTCATTGATATTGATGGGGGATTCGGCGTAAGCGTCGTTGGATCCAAACTCGGTGATTCGCACATCCGCTCCGAATCCCCTTACTTTTTGTTCAATCTCCATCTTGAAACCGGTAACTACAATCACGGAAATAGTCATGACCGCAACCCCGAGGGCAATTGCAAACATGGACACCCGCGTCAATGTCGTTTCCGACCTGAGTTGTTCATTCTGGTGTCGAAGTACCTTTCCTGAAATGAAGCTTGCCAGTCCCACTGATTGAAGCTACGATTTATGGTTAAATTTTTGGAATTTAGTGTTCGCAAACACCATCACTTGCCAATGGTTAAAATTAGTCAATTCCTCGTCATTCTTGTAGTGTCTGTACAATGGTTTTCTTGTTCGGGTGAGTCCTCTCGGCAGCAACCGACGATTGCCGCAGACCATTCCGATTTATCGGAACATCCACCAGCCATAGATGCAACGCTTGTTTTAGGCATTGAAAGAACGGACCGCTATTTGCCGATTTTAAAGGGTAAAAAGGTGGCTGTGGTAGCCAATCAAACTTCTGTTTTGGGTAACCGTCATTTGGTGGACATTTTGCTCGAAAACAAAGTGGAAGTTGTTCGTGTGTTTGCACCTGAGCATGGTTTCAGGGGAGCGGCAGGGCCCGGCGATAAGGAGG
>JBMTLM010000141.1:0-5536 GCA_049431185.1 Bacteroidia bacterium
ATCAAACTGCATACGCCCATTGATGTTAAAACCAAAACCTCTGATTTTGCCCGGGCGAACAATTTGGATTTCGCTTTGAACGGTGAAGCGGGCCGCTCACCGGGGCTGGACGCCCCCTTAGGTCAGTGGGAGGGTATGTATATTGCCGAAGGAAAACGCATCAAAGTGATTGACGATGATCGCCGGCCATTTATGTATTTCGACCGCCAATCCAAGGCCGGCTACTCTTGTGATAGTTGTATCGTGCTAAATCCCACACCCGAAATGTACAATGCCATTTGGGGAAGATGGGATTTGATCATGAACGGCCAGGTGGCGATTGACCCGCGCGACAATACAAAAAACAAGAGATACCCTCGAACCATCATGGCCATCAATCGAAATGGAACGAGGGGGTTTTTCATGGTGGCTGACGGCAGAAGACCGGGCTATAGTTTAGGCATGACCATGGAACAATGCGCTCAACTGATGTTGGATTTCGGTGCCTATAACGGCATGGCCTGCGACCAAGGTGGAAGTTCGTTGATCTATTCAAAATCACTAGGCATCATCAATCGCCCCGCCGACGGTGCGGAAAGACCCGTATACTCACACTTCGGATTCAAGATTAAAAATTGAAGGTTCATTCCAGCGACAGGTTGATCACTTGACCTGGCTTCAATGCAGCCTCCTTTCATAGCGCGGGATTTGATTTCAAAAACTCATCTAATCCGCCAAAAAAGGATCAACAGCGGATCGAGTACGCAATCCTTTTGACACCAAATGATTCATCAGTTCAATTGGATAGTCCGTCTGAATGAAGCGTGCACCTAAACCGATGAAATAATCCCACGAGGCCGTTTTGTTTTTCCTTTCAGATTTTCCTGCAGAGATCCGGTCAAACAACGCATTGTACCAAAGATGGCATCCATGACTTCGGAACATTTGAAGACCACGCTCACTGGTCAAATACGTGGTGTCGCTGCTTACCAGGATTTCCATGGCCAATGGCTTTGCCAAGCTGATAAAAGAATCGATGGCCGCCGTTTTCGTAGTTACAATAGGCATAAACAAGGGGTCGTTCTTGGATTTTTGCCTGAGTTTTTCATACCTGGTTAAGTCAACAACCCCTTTAATGATCACATATGGTCCACAATCAAGTGACTTCACCAACCTGAGTATTTCGTTGGTATAGGCTCCGGCCTTGTCGATGTTTAAAACAATCTTCCCCCTGGCCATCATTAAGGCGTCTTTCAATAATGGCACGCGATACTGAGTGGGCTTTTTGAAACGATCACGCAAATACAGTCCTTGAATATGTTTCCAATCAAAATGGGATACACGACCCTTACCCGTGGTGGTTCTGTTCAGCGAATGATCATGCATCAAAATCAACTGGCCGTCCCTGGTTCGCTGTACATCCACCTCGGCAATGTCAATTCCATTGTTGATACAATGTTGCAAACCTTCCAGGCTGTTTTCAGGGAATGCGATCGGATCCGCCATGTGTGCCACCACCAACACCTGGTGTTCCGATGACTGCAGCAAAGAGTAGATGTCTTTGTTTTGACCGTTAACCGTACTAACGCCAATGAGCCATACGATGCCAAGTGCAACACATCTTGAAAAACATATTTGCCTACGTGAAAATTGACCCATGAATAAGAAACCTAAATTTCACAAAAATATTGCCCCTAAAGGTCAGACATGTTTAAAAGGAATTACTCCGGTCCCGTCAAATCCAAAGAAATGACATATTCCGAAGTTTGCGTTTGTGAAAGCGCATATTCCCGTAAAAATTCACGTACCGCGGGTTCCCGGTCCGCAAAATCAACCACTGAACCCGTCTTGTATTCATACAGCGATTCCTTTCCTCCGAATCGATATACATAGAGCCACCGATCATTCATACAACCGATTTTATCGTCTTGGGAAAAATAAGCCGCCGGACGTGGGTGCTTAAAAACATCCACCCCGGCCGTGTTATTCAAATATGTTCCACCCAGCAGTCCCATGATGGTTGGAAACAAATCCATTTGGCAAATAAAACCCTTATGACGATTGGCCGATTGAAGTCCGGACCCAAAAATCAAAATAGGAATATGGCTGAATGAATACTGTAAATCATAAGGCTCCATACCATAAACCCTTCCATGGTCAGCCACGAACACAAACAGTGTATTGCTGAACCATGGTTTTAATGCTGCTTTTGAAATGAATTCTCCGATGGCATCGTCTGCGTACTGGATGGCGCGCAACTCCTTGTCGGAATGATTGGATTGAAAATCTCCAGGTATCACATATGGGTCATGATTGGAAGCTGTCAGTACCGTAGCAAATACGGGACTAGATACAGTTGCCGTATCCAAATGGTTAAGTAACCGTTTAAAAAGGTATCCGTCAGGAACACCATAGGGCCCTATGGATTCTCCTGCAGGGAAATCTTCTTGTGTGTAGAGCGCATCAAAATGATTGTTCGGAATGAAATTGCCGAGGTTATCGAACTCACGATTATGAGAACAGAAAAAATAATTGCGATATCCCCGGGTTTTCAAGGCATAGGGAAGGCCTGTAAAATTCCGGACAGGAACCGCGCTCATGGGCCGAACCCGTTTCAAGGCAGGAAAACCATAAAGTGAAGAGAAAACGCCGTTGTTGGTATGTATGCCCGCACTGAAGGCATTCTCAAAAAAAAGCGACTTTTCAGCCAAGCTATCCAAAACCGGCGTGAGCCCTTTGGTATTACCAAACTGACCCATGAACCTTGCAGCCATCCCCTCCATCAAAATCAATACCACATTGGGTTTGGATGAAAGCACTGTGTCGCCTTTTACCATGCGATAAAAAGGCGACCTCCGTTTGCCATCGGTTGAAAATTCCAGGCCTAGGTGTTTCATGGTTTTTGAGATGGCCTCCTCATCTTCCATTAATCGTACTTTATTAGATAGGCTTTTCATGAATGTAAACACCGGATTCAATGCGCCTTGATTCAGCACAGGGTTGGTGCAATAAAATGCATCGCCGGGTCTGATGGGATGTGTGAATTTCCCTCTCATTCCCAAAAAGCAGATGGAGCCACAAAGCAAAAAGAAAACGATTGAAGCCTTACGACTTTGCTGATTGACATCGCCTCGATGTTGGTTTTTCAGCAGGAAGATGGAAGCCAGCCTGTGAAAAATCAAGAATACCAAAATGGAAAGCAAAATCCCCATGATCAAAAACAAAAGATGTTGTTGGTTACTCCATACCATTGAAATTACCGTTCCAGGAGTATTCATCCACTGCAAAGCATCAACCGTCAGCCTGTTCTTAAAGAACCGGTAATACGGCATGTCGGCAACGCACGCGAATACGGCAACACACATCCCCATAGATACGATCCAAGCACTGATGTGCAATAAGAAGGATTGATTGCGCAACCATCCACCCTTGAGGAATATCAACAAAACAGGTATCGCCAACACATAGGAGACCACCACCATGTCAAAACGCCATCCCACCACAAAGCAATCCCAGAACAACCGATCTTGAAAAGAAAACAATCCGTCATTACCAAACAGTAAAAAACAAAGCCGTAAGCATGCGAAAAGCAAACTGGATAGTAGGACGACTGCCACAAGGTAACGCACACTGGAGGGGAACCAGCGGCCATGAAATGAGTGTTGATTCATAGCAAATCGATGAGGCCGAAAGACCTCATGTCACAAATATAGGGTTTTCCCTCATTGGTCACTTCCGGATGACCAAGGAGAAACGCTTCACCGCCGCCATGAAAAACGACATTTTGCGTTTGGAGATCGGAATTCTTGTGCCGTCTTTTAAAACAGCAATGCCCCCATCTTCATTCAAATATTTTTTCAGGAAAAACATGTTCAACATGTGTGATTTGTGTGGTCTTACAAAAACATCTTCCGGGAGTCGCCGTTCAAAGTCCTTAAGCGGGCGAGAAACCATATACCGCTTTCCATCTGCCGTATAAACCTTGGTGTAATTATCATCCGCCTGCAAGCGAGCCACCTCCATCAGATCAACCACTGAAAATCCGCCTGCATGGGTCAAAGCGATGCTGGTGAGTTTTTCTTGCACCTGATTACCTCCGAAATCTTGTCGAGCCATCCGGATCTTTTCCCCTAATCCGTTAAGTGCATTCAATTGGATGGGTTTGATGAGGAATTCCAACGCACCGGATTTGAGTGCGGTGATTTTCCTTTCAGGATTGGAGGCCGTCGCGATCATGGAAAACTTTCTCTCTGGGAAACACTCCAGCAAGTCGGTGGCCGTATCGCCTTGCATGTTGAAATCCAAGATGACCAATTGAGGGTCGAGTTCTTGAATTAATCCATGCGCCTCATTGGCGGTTCGTGCCACAGCTACGATTTCAAGATCCGGACAATGCAATCCGATCAATGCCCTGAATTTTTCAAGGAATTCATACTGTTGATCCACTAATACGGTGGTGATGCGCTCTTTCATATCGGTGCTTTTAGGGTTGCAAGTTTTAATGCAACGGAGCTAATGAACCGATCAGCTGGCGACAAATGCAAAACGTCACCTGTATGAGAACAAGTGACGCCGCGAAATAAGTGATCTGAACAAGGGTGTTCCTTATCGTTTTTGGTAATTCGGCGGTCGGGGGGAGACCTTCGGGAACGGGTCAAAATTACAACCGTATGACAAAGTGAATTTGGATGTGTTGGATTAGATTTCCTCAACGGATTGTTAGTAACTTTGGGTATTCAAAACTCCTTACCATGAAGATTTCAAAGACCCTATTTAGCCTGTTTCTTTTAGGCCTATTTGTTTCCAACTCAATCGCATCGGGCATTGACACGCTTGTCCGACCCTACCCTGCGCCACAGATCAAAAGGCTGTCAGCCGACATCATCCGATTGTCGTCCGATGAGATGGAAGGCCGGGAGCCTGGCACCAACGGTGAGAAGCTAGCCTCGGAATATATCATTCAAGAATTTTTCAGTGCCGGAGTTGCACCCGCCGGCAAGGATGGCTTTTTGCAGCCGTTCACTTTCAATGCTGGTTCATATGCAGGTGTTAATAATCAAATGACCATCGGAAAAACCAAACTGGAGCTCAAGAAGGATTATTATCCGTTGGCTTACTCAGCCAATGCCGCCTTTAAGGGAAAAACCATCCACATCAAACATGGGATCGCAGCCCCCGGCCGCGACGATTACCGCGAACTGAACGTGAAGGGTAAAGTGGTGGTGATGGAATCGGCCAATCCATCTGATATTGATCCTCACTCGAAGATGTCGGCATATGCCGACTTGCGTACACGCATCGACAGTGCTGCAGCCCGTGGCGCCATTGGAGTCATTTTCGTCAACAGCGATACCACGGCCGACAACCCGTCTGGTAAATATTCAAACCGCATTACTCCTACCTCGCTGCCAGTTGTATTTGTGACCCGTGATGCAGCATCCGCCCTAAAAGCCAACAAGCCCATTGATGTCGAAGGTAAAACGGAGATATTGAAAAATGAGAAAACCGCTTTAAATGTGATTGGACTCATCGATAACCAAGCCGCCAACACCATTGT
>JBMTLM010000142.1:0-5497 GCA_049431185.1 Bacteroidia bacterium
CATGATACACGACCCTGTTACCTTGAACGAAAACGCCACCATAGGCGAGGCCTTGGCCATCATGAAGGAGCAGAAGATCGGTGGAATCCCTATCATCAATGCCAAAAACATACTGGTTGGCATTTTAACCAACAGGGACCTCCGATTTGAAAAACAGACCAGCCGTAAAGTCAGCGAGGTGATGACACGTGAAAATCTCATCACGGTCACCGGCGCTACCAACCTGCAAAAAGCGGAAGTGATTCTGCAGGAATACAAGATTGAGAAATTGCCCGTGATCGATAAACAAGGGCGTTTAATTGGATTGATCACCTACAAGGATATCATCAAATATAAATCAAGACCAAATTCGTGCAAGGATCCGCTCGGGCGACTTCGAGTCGCTGCTGCCGTGGGAGTTACAGCTGATGTAATAGACCGGGTAGAAGCCCTGGTCGCAGCAGGAGTTGACGCGGTGGTCATTGATACCGCGCATGGTCATACCAAAGGCGTGATTGATACCTTGAAGCGTGTCAAAAAACAATTTGGCAAAATCGATGTGGTGGTTGGCAACATCGCCACTGCTGAAGCTGCCAAAGCGCTCGTCAAAGCCGGAGCGGATGCGGTGAAGGTTGGCATTGGCCCAGGCTCCATTTGCACCACCCGCGTAGTGGCTGGGGTGGGTGTTCCCCAACTTACTGCGGTAATGAATGTCGCCAAAGCGATTCAAGGTTCTGGAGCCCCAATCATCGCTGATGGAGGAATCCGATTTACAGGAGATATCCCTAAGGCTTTAGCTGCCGGAGCCCATTGTATCATGGCAGGCTCGTTGTTTGCAGGCGTGGAAGAGTCGCCTGGAGAGAGCATCATTTACGAAGGAAGAAAGTACAAGGTCATCCGAGGCATGGGTTCCATTGAGGCTATGAAAGAGGGGTCCAAGGACCGTTATTTCCAGGATGCCGAGGAAGACATCAAGAAACTGGTGCCTGAAGGTATCGTGGGAAGGGTACCCTACAAGGGTGCCTTGGCCGAAGAGATTTATCAATTGGTCGGAGGCTTGCGTGCCAGCATGGGCTATTGCGGTGCCAAAGACATCAAATCCCTTCAGGATGCCCGTTTCATTCGCATCACCATGAACGGTGTACGGGAAAGCCATCCACATGGTGTGACCATCATCCGTGATGCACCTAACTATTCACGATAATTTCATTGGCTACAACTAGTTTGGCGCCGAAATTCACCAATAACCCATTTACCAAACATATCCCTATCATTATGAAAAAGCTTATCGTCATCCTGATTGCTTTCATTGGCCTAACCCCCAGCAACACTTTTGCCCAAAAAACCATCAATCAAAAAAAACCCGTTAAGCCCACCGAGACGCCACAGCCAACGGTTGAGTCCTCACCCGTATTGATGGTCATTGACGGCGCCTCCATCACCAAATCGGAGTTTGAGAAGGTTTACCGCAAAAACAACCAAAAAGAAGGGCCATATGACATGGCCGACTTGAAGGAGTACGTGGATTTGTACATCAACTACAAACTGAAGGTCCGTGAAGCAGAAGCCCTCCGATTGGATACCGGTATCACCTTTATCAACGAGCTGAAAGGTTATCGCAAGCAGTTGGCCGCCCCTTACATGACAGACAAGGAGGTTACCGAGGCGCTCCTTCAAGAGGCCTACAACCGTTTGCTCAAGGATGTTCGCGCAAGCCACATCCTCATCAACCTGGCCCCTGACGCCTTGCCGAAAGACACATTGGATGCCTACAATCGGATCATGAAAATCAGAGATCTGTTATTGAAGGGTTCCAACTTCGAAAAAGTGGCCAGGGATTCTTCCAATGATCCATCAGCAAGAGAAAACGGTGGTGACTTGGGATATTTTACAGGCATGCAGATGGTTTATCCGTTTGAAACCGCCGCCTACAATACCAAACCTGGTCAAATTTCCATGCCAGTGCGCACCAAGTTCGGTTACCATATCATCAAGGTCCACGACATTCGCGATGCGCAGGGAGAGATTCGTGTGGCACACATCATGGTGAAAGCAGGAATGGATGCCAACGATTCAGCGCTAACAGCCGCAAAAACCAAGATTGATGAAATCTACGGCAAATTAATGTCGGGTGAGAAATTCGAAGACCTCGTAGTGAAGTTTTCAGAAGACAAAGGATCCGCTAAAAACAACGGTCAGCTACCACCTTTCGGTACAGGACGCATGGTTCCTGAGTTTGAGAAAGCCGCCTTCGAGCTTAAAAACGATGGAGATGTTTCCGTACCCGTCAAGACCAGCTATGGCTGGCATATCATCAAACGGATTGAGCGCAAGTCCGTGCCATCTTTCGAACAAAAGAAGAACGAACTCAAGACACAGATTGCCCGTGACAGCCGTTCGGAAGTCAGTAAAAACTCCATGATCGCGAGAATCAAAAAGGAATACGGGTTTGTGGAAATCCCAAAAAGCAAGGATGAGTTGATCATGAAACTGGACTCATCGGTTGTGAAGGGCGAGTGGACCGCTGACAAAGTGAAGGGCATGGTCAAGCCGGTATTCAAATTTGCAGGAAAGGATTTCACACAAGAGGATTTTGCAATCTTTATCAGCAACCATCAAACCAAAAAGCAAACCGGAAACGCCCAACAGATCGGCATCCAGCTGTATGATCAGTTCGTAAGTGAAACCTGCCTCAACCATGAGGAGTCCATGCTGGATAGCAAATACCCTGAATTCAAATCACTCATGCAGGAATATCGTGACGGGATTCTGCTCTTTGACTTGACCGATCAAAAAGTATGGTCTAAGGCCGTAAAAGATACGGTTGGATTGAAAGATTATTACGAAGCCAACAAGACCAAATACATGCATCCCCGCCGATGCAATGCAATCATATACACTTGCGCTGATGAAAAGCTGGCTAAAAAAGCCCGTAAAATGATAGCCAAGGGCAAAGCCATGGTGGAGATTACGGCTGAGCTGAACAAGGAGTCGCAACTTAATGTGAATACCAAAACGGCCAAGTTTGCTGCCAAGGAAAACGAAATCATCGATGAAATTGAATGGAAAGTGGGCATATCCCCTAACATGAACAAAAACAATTCAGTGGTGTTCGTGCACGTCATGGAAGTATTGGAGCCCATGCCTAAAAACCTCGATGAAGCAAAAGGCGTGATTACCGCCGATTACCAAAACCACTTGGAAAAGGCATGGATCGGCGAGTTACGCGCCAAGTATCCCCATTCAGTTGATCAAAAAGTCCTTGATTCCTTTTCTGGAAAGTGAGTTGGATAGCCAATAAGCCGTTTGTATTGCCGAGCCCTAAATTCCTTTGGGCACTTGGGTTGATGTCAGCCCTTTCGGCATGTGATTGGTTTGGAGGCTTGAGCACCGAGCCTGGCAAAGAAGCCGTGGCCCGTGTACAAGACGAATACCTTTATAGGGAGGAATTGGCATCCATCATCCAACCGGGCCTACCTGCCAAAGACAGCCTTCAGCTTGCCAAGAGCTACATTGAAAACTGGATTCGTAACCGGTTGGTCTTGGAAAAAGCGGAGGCCAATCTCGCGGAGGAGCTCAAAAATGTTGACCGTAAGCTGGAGCAATATCGAAACTCCTTGATTCGTTACACCTATGAAAGGGAGATCATTCGGCAGAATCTTGATACCACCGTCTCGGACAATGACATTCAAAAGTATTACAACGAGAACAAGGCCAACTTTCTTTTGCGTGACAACATCGTAAAGGCGTTGTACGTCAAAGTGAAAAAAAACGCCCCAAAAGTCAACCAAGTACGCGCCTGGTATAAGTCAGATGTCGCCAAAGACCGTAAGGCTTTGGAGGAGTATTGCAATAAATTCGCTTCCGACTTCATGTCTGATGACACCACATGGCACTCGTTTGACGAGTTGCTGAAGAAAATTCCGGAAAAGATATTCGACAAGGAATCCTACCTTCGCAACAACTCCACCTTAGAGGCAGAAGACTCCACGGATTTGTATTTTGTTAGAATCAGGGATTACAAGATTCGCGAAAGCCAGTCTCCGCTGAGTTTTGTGGAAAGCGATATACGCAGCCTGATTGTAAACAAGAAAAAGCTCGACTTGATACGAGACATGGAAAAGTCGATTTATGAAGAAGCCCTTAAGAAAAATGAATTTGAGATTTACACTAAATAAGGTTTTATTGGTCCTTTTGTCATGTGGATCGGCATGGGCCCAACCTCAGGAACAAATCATTGACCAGGTGGCGGCGGTTGCCGGCAGCAAGATCCTGCTCAAATCGGAAATCGAGGCGCAATACCAGCAATTATTGCTGCAAGGTGCCAAGGATGACGGTGAACTCAGATGCCGGGTAGCAGATCAATTGTTGTTGAATAAGCTCCTTTTGAACCAAGCCATCCTGGATAGTTTAGAGGTTAACGATGGGCAGGTTGACGGCGAACTGGATCGACGAATCAATTACATGATCAACCAGATCGGTTCTCAAACCAAACTTGAGGAGTATTATGAAAAAAGCATTCCTGAGATCAGGGATGAGTTCCGACCCTTGATCAAAGATCAACTGCTGACACAAAACATGCAAGGAACCGTTACACGAAGTGTCAGCGTATCACCTGCAGATGTGCGGGATTTCTACAACAGCATCCCAAAGGACAGCCTTCCATTCATCAATGCGGAAATTGAATATGGCCAGATCATCATTGATGTGGCCGTAAATGAAGAGGAAAAAAAGCGCGTGAAGGATCGATTGGAGGGATATCGGCAACGGGTATTGAAAGGCGAAGACTTCGCCACTTTGGCCATATTGTATTCGCAAGACGGGTCAGCTAAGAGTGGTGGTGATTTAGGGTTTGTTGGAAGAGGTGATTTTGTACCTGAATTCGAATCGGCTGCCTTTCGTTTGAGGGCCGGAGATGTTTCAGAAGTAGTTGAAACCAAATTCGGATTCCATCTGATTCAAATGATTGAACGTCGCGGAGAACAGATCAACGTCCGTCATATTTTGATCAAGCCCACTTTCGGTGGAGAGGACATAGCCAAAGCGAAGGTCAAGGCGGACAGCATCCATGCCCAGATTCTTGCCAACACCCTATCATTTGGTGATGCCGCCCAGAAATACTCCAGCGACACCGAATCCAGATATAATGGAGGCAACGTGGTGAACCCGCGCACGGGCATTGCCCGATTTGAAGCCGATGAAGTGGATCCCGCCGTTTTTTTCCAAATCGAAAAAATGAATGTGGGCGAATTGGCGGCTCCTATTCAGGCGCTCTCCTCCACCGGCAACACCGCTTTCAGGATCCTGTTGCTGAAATCCAGAACCACTCCCCACACGGCCAACCTCAACGACGACTACCAACGCATACAGGAGGCCACGCAAACTCAAAAGGAAAATGAAGCATTGGAAAAGTGGGTGAATGAAAAACAAAAGACCACTTACATCCATATCGCCAAGGAGTATATGACCTGCAAATCATTACAACGCTGGAATCAAACCAACACCCAATCTAAAAACC